>JAQVYO010000027.1 GCA_028708585.1 Oscillospiraceae bacterium | reverse complement strand
CATATCCCCCTTTATGGCCGACCGGCTGGCGGGAAGGAAAACCCCTTACTTTATCGCAGTGGAACCCGCTTCCTGCCCTACCCTCACAAGAGGCCGGTATGCCTATGATTTCTGCGACACCGGAAAGGTAACTCCCCTGGCCAAAATGTATACGCTCGGCTCCGGTTTCATCCCCTCCTCCAACCACGCGGGCGGCCTGCGGTATCATGGCATGAGCCCTATTTTGTCCAAGCTGTACCATGACGGATTTTTGGATGAAGCCCGGTCGGTGGAACAGACCAAAGTCTTTGAGGCGGCAACCTATTTTGCACGGGTAGAGGGCATCCTTCCCGCTCCCGAATCCTCTCACGCCATCCGGGTTGCCATAGACGAAGCCATAAAGTGCAAAGAAACCGGCGAGGCCAAAACCATCCTGTTCGGATTAAGCGGCACCGGCTACTTCGACCTTGCGGCCTACATGTCCTTCAACGACGGCACCATGACCGACTATATTCCAGCGGACAAGGATCTGGAAGCCGGGTTTGCCGGGCTTCCGAACATTCCTGAAAAATAGCGCGAAAGCCATCTGACTTTGCAAAAGGCAGGCCCTTATTCTGCCTTTTGGTATCAATTCTTCCGGGTGCGGGTATACTGGTAAAACAGGGAAACGCAGCTTGTTATCTTCCCCAAGTTATAGTATAATGTAAAATTGAACCTCTGATAAAGGCGGCTTTCCGCTTTCCAAATTTCATCAGACATACGTGAATTTTCCAACCAATGCTTGGGGGGTCTTTATGGGTTTATCTGATATACACAACTATATCCGGCCCGGAATGCGGGCACACCTTGTGGGCATCGGCGGAGTCTCCATGTGCGCGCTGGCCGAAGTTCTGCATCAGTACGGCATGGTGATTACCGGATCGGACATGCGGGACAGCGGCGCGGTTGCACACCTGAGAGAGGTGGGCATCCCGGTGTCCATCGGTCACCGCCCCGAAAACGCCGCTGGGGCCGACCTGCTGATCCGTACCGCCGCCGCGCACGACGACAACCCGGAAATCCAGGCGGCCAGGGCCATGGGCATCCCGGTGTTTGAACGGGCGTCGGCCTGGGGTTCCATTATGCGCAGCTACAAAAACGCCATTTGCATCGCCGGAACCCACGGGAAAACCACCACCACTTCCATGGTCACTCATATTTTCATGGAAGCAGGGCTGGACCCCACCGTCATGATCGGCGGAACCCTGCCTCTTTTAGGTGCGGGCCACCGGGTGGGAAAGGGAGACAGCATTATTTTAGAGTCCTGTGAATACTGCAATTCTTTTCTGCGCTTTTTCCCCACCGTGGCGGTCATTTTAAATGTGGAGGAAGACCATCTGGACTTTTTCCAGGATCTCCAAGACATCCAGCATTCCTTTGGCGCCTTTGCAAATTTGGTTCCCAAAGAAGGGCATGTGCTGGTCAACGCCGACAATCCAGGCGCTATGGGCGCGGTTTCCAGCCTTTCCCGTCCGTTTACTACCTTTGGATGTTCGGAGGAGGCCTTCGTTCATTGTCAAAACCTCACCTGGGACGGAGGGTTGCCCGCATTTGATATTATCTGCGGCGGCAGCTTTTACGCCAGAGCGGAACTGAACGTTCTCGGCGCCCACAATGTCTCCAACGCGCTGGCCGCCGCGGCCGTTGCCTACGCCCTGCATGTTCCGGGGGACGCCGCCGCCCGAGGGCTTTCCGGCTTTCATGGAACGGACAGAAGGTTTCAGCGCAAAGGCGTTTTCAACGGCGCGCTTATTTACGATGACTATGCGCATCACCCCAGCGAACTGCACGTCCTTCTGGAAGCGGCCAAACAGCTGGGGTGCAGCCGAATCATCTGCGCCTTTCAGCCTCATACCTACACGCGCACCAAGGCCCTGTTTGAAGATTTTGTCCGGGAGCTGCAGGTGCCGGACATCGCGCTTCTGGCCGAGATCTACGCGGCACGGGAACAAAACACCATCGGCATTTCTTCCCGGGACTTAGCGGAGCGGATTCCGGGCGCGCGCTATTTTGCAACCCTTCCGGAGCTGGCCGCCTGCCTGCGGGACATCGCCCGCCCCGGAGACTTGATTTTAACTGTGGGCGCCGGCGATATTTACAAGGTGGGCGATGCGCTGCTGTCTGGTGAAAACCAGGAAACCGCATCCTGACAAAATTGCGTTCTTCAAATATGCCGTTTGACGCCCGGGCCGCGGGAAAGCTTGGGCGGCCCGGGCTTTTGGCCGCCATACATGCTTCTTCTCGGTTTTTAAACAAATCTCAACGCCTAAAAGAATCCTATCTTTCGTTTTTTTCGTATAATTTGAAAAAAATGACCTCCTTTTTTAGAAAAAGGCTTGATTCTTTTATACAAAAAAGCTATACTAAAGATTGGTAGTTAATCTTCATATGTGAAGAGAAAAAATAGCCCAATTCATGAAGGAGTGAGAAACATGGCATATGTATTATTGGAAACGAAGGGACATGTAGGCATCGTAACCATTAGCCGTCCCAAGGCTCTGAACGCACTGAACGCTGATGTACTCAACGACCTGTCTAACGTCTTTACTCAGGTTGCAAAGGATGATAACATCTATGTTGTTGTTCTGACCGGTGAAGGCCGTTCCTTTGTTGCCGGCGCTGATATCTCCGCCATGAGGGACATGACCGCTGTTGAAGGTCAGGAGTTTGCTGCCCTTGCCAACAGCACGTTCCTTCAGATCGAAAATCTCGCCAAGCCCGTTATCGCCGCGGTGAACGGCTTTGCCCTGGGCGGTGGCTGCGAGCTGTCCATGGCCTGCGACATGCGTATCGCCAGCGAAAAGGCTCTCATCGGCCAGCCCGAAGTGGGCTTGGGCATTACCCCCGGCTTTGGCGGCACCCAGAGAATGCCCCGGATCATCGGCTACGGCAAGGCAATGGAGCTGATCCTCAGCACCAGAAAAGTCAAGGCGGACGAAGCGTATGCGATCGGCCTGGTGGACAAGGTGGTCCCCCACGATCAGCTGATGGATGAAGCAATGAAGCTTGCGGAATCCATTGCCGTTATGCCTCAGGTTGCCGTTCGCCAGGCGAAGCTTTGCATCCGCAAGGGCATGCAGGCCGACATCAACACCGCTCTCGCGTTTGAATCCGAAGCATTCGGCCTTTGCTTCTCCACCGAGGATAAGCATGAGAGCATGAGCGCGTTCCTTGAAAAGCGAGAGGCAAAAAACTTTAAAAACAGATAACGGAGGAAACTAGCATGAAGAAAATTGTGGTGGCCGGCGCCGGCACCATGGGCACAAACATTGCGCATGCGTTCGCCCAGAGCGGTTTGACGGTGGTTCTCTACAACCGCCGGCAGCCTTCTTTGGATCGGGCAATCGGTCAGATTACGAAAAACTTAGACAAGTCTGTCTCTAAAGGCCGTATCAGTGCTGAAGAGAAAGATTCCGTTCTGTCCCGCATTACCTTCTCTACTGATATGAATCTGGCCGCCGACGCGGATTTGGTTTTGGAAGCCATTGCGGAGAGTATCGAAGTAAAGCACACCTTATTTAATGCAATGGAGGAAATCTGCAAACCTGAAACCATCTTTGCCACCAACACTTCCTCCCTTTCCATCACTGAGATCGCGGCGGGAACCAAGCGTCCGGACAAAGTGATCGGCATGCATTTCTTCAATCCCGCAACCGTCATGAAGCTGATTGAGATTATCCGCGGCATCCAGACCTCTGACGAAACATTCCAGCTGGTCAAGGATCTGTCTGTGGCCATCAGCAAAGACCCTGTGGAAGTTGCCGAGGCCCCTGGCTTTGTAGTCAACCGGATTTTGATCCCTATGATCAACGAAGCCATCTGCCTAGTGGAACAGCATGTTGCCACGCCGGAAGATATTGACAAGGCCATGAAGCTTGGCGCAAACCAGCCCATGGGTCCCCTGACACTGGGTGATTTTATTGGCCTGGACATTTGCCTTGCCATCATGAAAGTCCTCTACAGCGAGACCGGCGACCCCAAGTACCGCCCCAGCACTTTGCTGGTAAAGATGGTACGCGGAGGCAAGCTGGGCCGCAAATCCGGAGCCGGATTCTTTGATTATTCCAAATAAGGCAGTCTTCCGACTGTAAGCCGCATTCTTGCAGGCATTTGATGCGCCCTGGCGGGGTTCTTCCCCGCCAGGGCGCATTTTAAACTGTCAAAAAAGGCCTCCTATGGATCTTTCTGACAAAGGGCCGCGACACCTAGCTGCGCTGCACGGTAATCTGTGCTTCCCTCATCGTACCCAAATGGATAGCTTCGTCGGGAACTGCTGAGCCAAAGATCCGGATGAACGGCCGCATCCCTGCAAAAAAGCGCTCCAAACCGGCTTTCCCCCGGTCCGGAACGTTTTTTTGTTTGAACGGTTTGCTTGCCGGGTCGGAACCGCCTTTCGGAAAGCCCCCCCCTCCCGCCGGCAGAGGACTACCGGGTACGGACAGCCTGCTTCATCTCCCGCACATACTTGGAAACCGGCCCTAAGCAATCCGCCCCGTATTGCTCCACCAGCTTTACGATAGCGCTGCCCACGATGACGCCGTCCGCCACCTGGGCGATTTTTTCGGCCTGCTCCGGCGTTGAAATTCCGAACCCCACAGCGCAGGGAATTTTCTGCTGCCTTTTCACCAGAGAAATCATGGTTCCAACATCGGAGGTAATCTTCTTACGGACACCCGTAACCCCCAGAGAAGATACGCAGTACACAAATCCCCGGGCCTCCTTTGCAATCTCCTCAATGCGCTGATGGGACGTTGGCGCAATCATGGAGATAAGCTCCACCCGGTTTGCGTCGCAGAAGGGCAAAAGCTCTTTCTTTTCCTCGAAAGGCAAGTCGGGGACGATAACGGCGTCCACCCCGCAGCTTGCGCAATGTTTCAGGAATTTTTCCGGTCCATATACATACACCGGATTTACATAGGTCATAAACGCCAGGGGAACGCCGCATGCGCCCCGGATGCTTCGGACCAAGTGAAAAATCCCGTCTATGGTACAGCCTCCGGAAAGCGCCCGGGAGTCCGCCCGCTGGATAACCTCGCCTTCCGCCACCGGGTCGGAAAACGGAATGCCCAGCTCAATCAAATCCGCTCCCGCCTTCGCCATTTCCAGCACCAGTTTCCCGGTGGTTTCCAGGTCCGGGTCCCCCGCCGTTACAAACGGGATGAACGCGGTTCCGTTTGCAAACGCTTCCTTGATTCTATTCATGAAGATCCGCCCCCCGATACCGTGCAATGGCCGCAACGTCTTTATCGCCCCGGCCGGACAAGTTGACCACCATCACCTGATTCTTCGCCATGGAAGGCGCCAACTTCCGGGCATAGGCCACCGCGTGAGCGCTTTCAATGGCGGGAATAATTCCTTCCGTTCTGGAAAGATACTCGAACGCATCCACCGCCTCTTCATCGGTGACGGGCACATAGTCCACCCGCCCGATATCATGGAGATAGGCGTGTTCCGGCCCGATACCCGGATAATCCAGGCCCGCCGAAATGGAATAGACCGGGGCGATCTGCCCGTCGCCGTCCTGGCAGAAATAGGACTTCATCCCATGAAAGATGCCGACGGTGCCATTGGCCATGGTGGCGGCGTTTTGGGCGGTATGCACGCCGCGCCCCGCCGCCTCGCATCCGATCATTCGCACCGGGTCGTTTAAAAATTCATAAAACAGGCCCATGGCGTTGCTGCCTCCGCCCACGCAGGCCAGCAGTACATCGGGAAGTTTTCCCTCCGCCTTGAGCATCTGCCGTTTTGTTTCCCGTCCGATGACACTCTGGAAATCCCGGACGATGGTGGGAAACGGGTGAGGCCCCATCACGGAACCGAAAATATAAAGGGTATCCTCTATCCGAGAGGTCCATTCCCGCATGGCTTCGTTCACCGCGTCTTTCAAAGTCTGGGTTCCGCTCTCCACCGGATGCACCCGCGCGCCCAGAAGTTCCATACGGTAGACGTTCAGCGCCTGTCGCACCGTGTCCTCTTTCCCCATATAAATATCGCATTCAAGCCCCATCAGAGCGGCCACGGTGGCTGTGGCAACGCCATGCTGACCCGCGCCTGTTTCGGCAACCACCCGGGTCTTCCCCATTTTCTTGGCCAGAAGGGCCTGCCCCAGCACATTGTTGATTTTATGGGAACCGGTGTGATTCAAATCTTCCCGCTTTAAGTAAATTTTCGCGCCGCCCAGCTTCTTTGTCATGCGTTCCGCATAATAAAGAAGGGATGGCCTGCCCGCGTAGTTTTCCAAAAGAGACTGAAGCTCCCGCACAAACGCTTCGTCCTTTTTATAATGTTCATAGGCCGCTTCGATCTCAATCACCGCGTTCATTAGCGTTTCGGGAATATACTGTCCCCCGTAAGGCCCAAACCGCCCCTTGCTCATTTTGACTCCTCCCTTACCGCCCGCACCAGCGCCTTGATTTTATTCGGATCTTTCCTGCCGCCCGTTTCCGCTCCGCTGCTTACATCCAGGCAGTAGGGGCAAACGGAGGCGGCCGTTTTCACTGTTTCCAGCCGGATTCCTCCCGCCAGGAAAAAGGGCTTGCTCAGCGGGGGGAGCAGTGACCAGTCAAACCCCTCCCCCGTTCCGCCGGGCATTCCTTTCCGATAGGCATCCAGCAGCAGATAATCGCAGGGGATCTCCTGGGCGCGGAGCACCTGCGCTTTGCTTCGCACCCGGACAGCGCGGATCACCGGTGCGTGCGTCCGTGCCTTTAGCGCGGTGATATAAGCCGCGTTTTCCTCCCCGTGGAGCTGGATCAGATCAATGACCCCGGCCCGGCACAAGGGTAAGATTTCTTCCGCCAATGCGTTGACAAATACACCCACCGCCAAAATTCCAGGGTTTAGGGCTTTTTTGAGCCGCTTTGCCCGATCCGGGTCCACTTGCCGCCGGCTGGGCGCAAACACAAAACCCACATAATCCGGACGCGCCTCGTTGACCGCTGCGATATCCTCTTGTCTGGACAGACCGCAAATTTTAATCTTCATTATAGGCCGTTCCTTCCCGCAGCAGGGCAAGGGCCGCCTTTGGGTCGCCGCTGCGCATCAGGCGCTCACCCACCAGAGCGCCGTTTACCCCGGCCCGGGCCAGCCGCCCAATATCCTCCGGCGTTTTGACGCCGCTTTCGGCAATGAACAAAATTTCTTCCGGCGCCAGCGGGCGCAGACGCAGGCTGATGTTGAAATCCACCTGAAAGGTCTTTAAATCGCGGTTGTTGACACCCAGAATCTCCGCGCCGGCGGAAAGCGCGCGGAAGACCTCTTCTTCCGTGTGGGCTTCCACCAGGGTGGACAGCCCCAGCGCCCTGCATAAGGAGACAAACCGAATCAAGTCCTCGTCATCCAACAGCGCGCAGATCAGCAGCACCGCATCGGCACCCAAACATTTGGATTCGTAAATCTGATATTCGTCCAGAATAAATTCCTTGCGCAGCAGGGGCGTCTTAACGGCGTTTCGGATCTCCCGGAGATAAGCGTCCCTGCCCTGAAAAAAGTCCGGCTCGGTGAGCACCGAAATGGCATCCGCCCCCGCTTCCTCATAGGCCCTGGCAATGTTCAGATAGGGAAACTCCGGAGAAATGATTCCCGCGGAAGGCGAAGCCCGCTTGACCTCGCAGATCATGGCAAATTCCGATGCCCGAAGCGCGCGCGCAAAGGAAAAATCCCCTTTAGGCATTTGAAGCGCCTGTTCTTTCAGCTCGGGCGCGGGCCGTTCCCTTTTTAATTTTTCGATCCGCGTTCTCGCCGCCGCCGCAATTTCGTCCAGAATCATTTTGTCTCCTCATTGGTAGCCCGAACAAAGGCTCTCATCCGTTCATATGCCGCGCCGGAATCCAGTGACCGGGCGGCCAGGGCGACGCCGCCCGCAATATTTTCCGCCCTGTCCGCAAGGTAAAGGCAGGCGCCGGCGTTCAGCAGAACAACATCCCGCCTCGCTCCTGTTTCCCCCCGCAGAACGCTCCGGGCAATGTCCGCGTTTTCCTTGGCGTCCCCTCCCACAAGATCGCTTTTTTCGCAAAGGGACAGCCCATAGTCCCGAGGGTCGATAGCATACGAAGATAAGGTTCCTTCCTTCAGCTCGCAAACATTTGTTCGGGCGCTCAGGGTAATTTCGTCCAATCCGTCTTCCCCGCAGGCCACCATGGCGCGCTTTACCCCCAGGTTTGCAAGGGTCTGGGCCAGTGGCTCCAGCAGAGCCTTGTCATATACGCCCAGAAGCTGCATGGAAGCATTTGCGGGGTTGGATAGCGGCCCTAAGATGTTGAACACGGTGCGGGCGCCCATTTCTTTCCGCACTGGGGCCGCATATTTCATGGCCGCGTGATAGACCGGAGCGAACAAAAAACATATACCCTCCTCGTTCAGAATGCGGGCGCTTCGTTCGGCGCCCAGCATCAGATTGACGCCCAGCGCCTCTAAAAGATCCGCCGCGCCGCATTTGCTGGAGACACTGCGGTTTCCGTGTTTGGCCACGGGAACGCCCGCACCGGCAATGACAAAGGCTGAAATGGTAGAAATATTGAAGGTATAGGCCTCGTCTCCCCCGGTCCCCACAATTTCCAGAACTTCCGCATCATGCGGCAGCTTCGTGCAGTGTTCCCGCATTGCGGCCGCGCAGGCGGTAATTTCGTCAATACTCTCGCCTTTCATCCGGAGCGCGGTTAAAAATGCCGCGATCTGCGCGTTGGTAGCCTGCCCCCTCATGATTTCATCCATGGCTTTTTTTGCCGTTTCAAAGGGAAGATTTTCTCCTTCTATGGCAATCCGAATGGCTTGCTGTATCATAATCCCTGCGCCTCCATGCTTAAAAAGTTTCGCATAATAACGTCCCCCTGGGGAGTCAAAACAGATTCCGGGTGAAATTGAAGCCCATAGACCGGGAATGTGCGGCTTCCCACCGCCATCACCTCCCCCATCGGGCCCCGAGCCAGCACCTGAAGGGATGATGGTATGGTTTCCGCCCGGACAATCAGCGAATGGTAGCGGGCCGCGTCGATCTCCTCCGGCAGGTTTTGAAAAATCGGATCCCGGTTTTGAAGAAAAATGCGGCTCTTTTTGCCGTGCATCAGCTGCCCCGCTCGGGCGATTTCCGCGCCAAAAGTCTCGCAGATGGCCTGATGCCCCAGGCAGACGCCCAAAATGGGGATGGTCTTGTAACACGCCCGGATCAGCTCCTCGCAGATGCCGGCGTTCTTGGGATATCCCGGGCCGGGAGATAAAATAATGTGGGAAGGGCAAAGGTCCAGCACCTCTTCCGCCGTCAGCGCATCGTTTCGCACCACCTTCAGATCGGTGCGGAACCGCCCGGCCAGATGCACCAAATTATAGGTGAAGCTATCGTAATTATCCACAAAGAGAATCACCGTTCCTCCACCTCCCCGGCACGTATAATGGCATCGATCACGGCTTTCGCCTTATTTCCGGATTCTTCATATTCCAGCTCCGGCACACTGTCGGCCACAATGCCGCCCCCCGCCTGTACGGTCACCGTTCCGTTTTTTTTCACTGCCATACGGATGGCAATGCAGGTGTCCATATTGCCGGAAAAATCAATATAGCCCAAAGCCCCGCCGTAAATTCCCCGGGATCCCCTTTCCTGCTCCCCGATAATCTGGCAGGCCCGGATTTTCGGCGCACCGGACAGCGTACCCGCCGGCAAAACGGCTTCGATGGCATCCAGAGCATCCCGGTCCGGGGCAATATCGCTTTCCACACGGGAGGCAAGGTGCATAATTTGGGAATACCGGTGCACCATCATGTAGTCCATCATTTTGACGGAGCACATCTTCGAAATCCGCCCTAAGTCGTTTCTTGCCAGGTCCACCAGCATATTGTGCTCGGACAGCTCCTTTTCGTCGGACAAAAGCTCCCGCTCCAACCGGAGGTCTTCCTCTTCCGTTTTACCCCTTGGACGCGAACCCGCCACCGGGAAGGTGGACAGCCTGCCGTCCTTCAAACGGACGAGGGTCTCCGGAGAGGAGCACATCATCTCCATGTCATCCAGACGCAGATAAACCATGTAAGGGGACGGGTTGGTGGTGCGCAGCACCCGGTAAGGGTTGATAAGACTGCCGTCATATTTGCTTTCAAACCGGCGGGAAATAACCGCCTGAAAAATATCCCCGTTTCGGATATATTCCTTAGTGTTTTCCACCATCCCGCAGTAAGTTTCTTTGTCCACATTGCACCGGAACTCCGCCCTTCCGCCGTCCTTTTGGCGAAGGGGCGGGGCCTCGCCGGACAGGATGTGCCCGATGCGTTCCATTTCCGCCGCCGCCTTCCCGTAATTCTCCAGCACATGGTCAGTCTGCATGTTGACAATGATTAAGATTTTCTGCCTAAAATGGTCATAGGCAATAATCCGGTCAAACAGCATCAAATCGAAATCGTTTTCCTCCCCGCCGTTCAAATGCAGCGTCGGTTCCGCATAGCCCAGCATGGAATAGGAAAAATACCCCACAAGCCCCCCGGTAAAGGGCGGCATGCCCGGAAGTTTGGGCGCTCGATAGCGGGACATCAGCCTGCGCAGCGCCGTCAGAGGTTTTTCTTCCCGAATGGACGCCTCCCTCTCCCCTTCCAGAGAAACCACGCCGTCTTTACAGGCGGCCCGCAAAATCGGGTCAAACCCCAAAAACGAATAACGCGCCCAATTTTCGCCGCCCTCCACGCTTTCCAGCAGAAAACAGCGGCTGCTCCGCGCCGCCAGCTTCCGCAGCAGCAAAATCGGCGTTGCGGTGTCGGCATACAGTTCCTTGCAGACAGGGATGGTGTTGTACTCCCCGGATAGCTTTTCAATGGTCTCACAATTCGGATAAAGCATGTTTTTTTCCTTTTTTCATCCGATGGAAGATGAAAACCCCCTTCTCGATTTCTCGCGGATGGGCACGCCCAAAATAAAAAAGCTTTTGTCCCTGTAAGGGACAAAAGCTTTTGCTTCTGCGGTACCACCCAAATTGACGCACTTGGCCATCCACTCTTTTGCATACCATCATATGCACCTCTCTGATAACGGACGAGGTTCCCGTCGACGTCTACTCCCGCAGTGCGGTTTCGGGCCGCCCTCGCAAGCCCATTCGGAAAAATCTGTGCTGCCGCCATCCCACCGCCGGCGGCTCTCTTGGTACACCCGATCATTCGTACTCCTCTTGCTCAATGGTTTGTGTATTCATTTTTCTTGATACAATAATATATGCCTCATTTCAAATTTTGTCAATAGGCAGAAAGAATAAATAATCTTCCAAACTTGACAGTTTCTTTGATGAGGGATACAATTTAATTTGCAAATAATGCGCATTTATTCTCAATGGGCGGGTGATTGGACCCATTTCAGCTGCAACAATCAGCACTGCCCCCCATTCGGGGGAACCGGCCTGGTTTCCAGCTATCCGCAAGGGACCCCTGGCGCGCCGGGAAGCATGAAAAGGGGGATCGAAACATGGATCATGGATCGGAGTTTGAAGACGGGCTAAAGCGCAGTGGGCTGAAAAAAACGAAACAGAGAACCGCCATACTGGGAATATTGGAAGAAAGCCAGCTCCCCATGGCAGCGGATCAGGTTTTCATTCAGTTAAAAGAAAAAGGCATTCCCGCCAACTTATCCACCGTATACAGGATTTTGGAAGCCCTTGCAGAAAAAAAGCTGGTGAACAAGCTCAGCATCGTAGGGGACAACCGGGGTCTTTTTGAACTTAACCGAATGGCCCACCGGCATTATCTGGTCTGCCTGGGCTGTAAAAAGATCACGGCCATTGAACATTGCCCCCTGGAGGACTATGAAAAGGCGCTGGAAGCGGAAACCAGCTACAAAATCGCCGGACACAAACTGGATATTTACGGGTATTGCCCAAAATGCCTGGAAAAAAGGCGCAAAGGAAGCTGAATGAAACAAGCGAAAACCGCAAAAACTTTTTGTGGCCAAGGGAGTGGCGGCTCCGCCCTTTCATGCTAAGATAAGGGCGGGGGCTTATTATCATAAGGCCCCTTTGGCCGGTTCCCGTCCGGCCCGGAAAAGTCTGAGAGCCGGCCCGGCAAAGCCGAAACCCGGCGGCGCGCATCCAATCCATGAATGAAGGAGTCGTGAAGATGAAGAAAGGTACAGTATACGCCATCTCCGTAAACGCGGAACGGGGAAAGCTGAAGAAGGAAGTCCCCGAGGCAAATTTGATTGAAAATTTCGGAATCGAGCAGGACGGGCACGCAGGTGACTGGGGCCGCCAGGTCACCTGCCTGGATTACAACAGTCTGAAAAAATCCAATCAGGAACATCACCTGAAAATGGGCCCTGGCGATTTCGCGGAAAATATTTTGATCGATGGGTTGAACCTTGCCAATGTGGTCCCCGGAAACCGGCTGAAATTTGCCTCCGGCGTGGTTCTGGAAGTGACACAGATCGGCAAGGAAGACCACCCAAGCGTTGTAACCAAATCCTTCGGCGTTTCCCTCCTGCCTCACGAGGGCCTGTTCTGCAAGGTCATCTCCGGTGGGAAGCTGAAAAAGGGCGACTGGGTGGAGCTTTTATAAAAGAAACTGCACATAGATCAATCCGGCCGGAAAAAGGTTTTCTTTTACCGGCCGGACTTTTAATGCCCGCCACGCCTTTAAGTGGCCTTAACGCCCATAAAATTCATGGCATGGCGGGCCGGACGCCGTCAAACGCTCTTAGTGAGACCGCCCCCGCATAGACAAAACCCGCGGTTTTGTGGTATGATAGCAGAACAGAAACAAGGGGAAAGGAAGTCGGTTCCTTGGAAGAAAAGACCATAGACAGAGAGCGGGCATACGCCCTGCTGTGCCGGTACAACAAAGAGGAATTTCATTTGAAGCACGCAAAAATCTTAGAGGGCGTGATGCGATATTTTGCACAGACCGAGGGATATGCGGAGGAAGCGGATTTCTGGGCTGTGGCGGGCCTGCTCCATGACTTGGATTTTGAGCAATGGCCCCAGGAGCACTGTATCAAGGAACAGGAGCTGATGCGGCAGGAACAGCTTCCCCAGCGGTTGATTCGCGCCTGCGCCAGCCACGGATTCGGCATCTGCACCGATATCCAGCCGGAGCATCAAATGGAAAAAATTCTTTACGCGGTGGACGAGCTGACCGGTCTCATCGGCGCCACCGCTTTGATGCGTCCTTCCAAAAGCGTGATGGACCTGGAGGTCAAATCGGTCAAAAAGAAATTCAAACAGCCGTCCTTTGCCGCCGGATGTTCCCGGGAGGTCATCGCCAACGGCGCAAAGCTGCTGGGCTGGGATCTGGACCATCTCATCGAAAAGACGATATGCGCCATGCGGACCTTAGATCCGGAGTAACCGGACGGCGGAAAACACAGCCTGCACGGGAGGGATTATTTTGGATCAAATCAACAAGCTCAAACAAATGGTGGAAGAAAGCGGCAACATTGTGTTTTTCGGCGGGGCGGGCGTCTCCACCGAAAGCGGCATTCCCGATTTCCGCAGCGTGGACGGGCTGTACAGCCAGCAATTTGCCTACCCGCCGGAAACCATTCTCAGTCACAGCTTTTTTATCAATCACACAGAAGAATTTTTCGATTTTTACCGAAAAAAAATGGTCAGCCAAACGGCAAAGCCCAATGCCGCTCACAAAAAGCTGGCTCAGCTGGAGCGAGAAGGAAAGCTCCGGGCGGTAATTACCCAAAACATCGACAATCTGCACCAGGCGGCGGGGTCCAAAAACGTTCTGGAGCTGCATGGTTCCATCTACCGCAACCACTGCATAAGCTGCGGCCGGTTCTATGACTTGAACTTTGTTTTGGAACGGCAAGGTGTTCCCCGCTGCCCCGCCTGCGGCGGCATGATTAAGCCAGATGTGGTGCTCTACGAAGAGCCGCTGGACACGGAGGTCATCGGCCGTTCGGTTGATTATATTTCCCATGCGGATATGCTCATCATCGGCGGCACCTCTTTGGTGGTGTACCCTGCGGCGGGCCTTGTCCGCTATTACCGGGGGAAGAAGCTGGTGCTGATTAACAAAGGAGAAACCGGATACGACCGAAACGCGGATCTTATCATCAGCGAACCCATCGGCTCGGTTTTTTCCCGGATATAAGCCATGGAGAGGAACCGCGTTTTCAACGAGGCGCAAAGCCCTATCCGCAAAGAAGAAATTTCTGCCCGCCTTCATACGGCCCTTCTTGGAAAACCGCTTCTGGTGCTGGACCAGATAGATTCCACCAACCGCTATGCGTTCCGCCTGGCTCAGGAGGGCGCCAGGGACGGGACGGCAATTCTTGCGGATACGCAGACCGCGGGCCAGGGGCGCATGGGGCGGCGTTTTCAGTCCGCTTCCGGCCGCGGGATTTATCTGTCCCTTCTGCTACGGCCCGGCTGGCCGCTTTCCCAGGCGTTTTACTTCACCGCCATGACCGCCGTGGCCGTCTGCGACGGACTGGAGGCTTCCTGCGGCCTGCGGCCTCAGATCAAATGGCCCAACGATCTTCTTGTGGATGGAAAAAAGCTCTGCGGTATTTTAACCGAATTGAAAACCGCGCCGGATGGGACGCTTGCATATCTGGTTGCGGGCATAGGCCTCAATGTGGGTCAAAAATCCGCCGGGGAATTTGAGGATGATATTCAAAGCAAAGCGATTTCCCTTTCCATGCTGTTGGGGCGGCCTATTCAGCGGGAACCCGTGGCCGCCGCCCTGCTCAACGCCATGGACGCAATGTATGCCCGGTATCTCACTGGCCGCCGGGAATATCTTGCCCGCTACCGAAAGGATTCCTGCACCATCGGCCGGGAAATTTTGCTGGCCCGGCCCGGGAGCGGCGCCCAAACCGCCGCCAAAGCGCTGGATGTGGATGACCGCTTTGCTCTTGTCGTACGTTACCCAGACGGGCGGCAGGAAGCCATTTCCTCCGGGGAAATTTCCATCCGGTGAAGCAAGCCCCGGCAAAAAGCGGCGTCTTTGCGCCCTTCGCAACCCAAAATCCAAAAAATGGGAAATCCTGGTTAGGTTTTCCCATTTTTTCTATCCGCAAAAATTCCGCAAAAATTGAAAGCAGGGGTTGTTAAGCATCTACCTTCAAAAGGCTCCCCACGCTTTCGCTGATTTTCTTTGCAATGTATGGGTTGTTCATGGTATAGAGATGGATGCCGTCTACATTGTGAGAAATCAGGTCCACAATCTGATCCACCGCATAGGCAATGCCCGCGTCCCGAAGGGCGTCCGGATGGCGCTCATACCGCTGCATCATCTTGGCAAACTTGGGCGGCAGGCTGGCGCCGCATAAAACCACCATCTTTTCAATCTGCTTCTTATTGACCACCGGCATAATACCCGCCTCAACGGGAACCTTTATCCCCGCGATCCTGGCCCGCTCCTGGAACGCATAGAAATAGCGGTTGTCGAAAAACAGCTGGGACACCAGATGCTCGGCGCCGGCGTCCACCTTTTCCCGCAGATGCAGCACATCCTCCACCAGACTTTCGGAATCCTGATGTCCTTCCGGATAACATGCGCCGGAAACCGAAAAACCGCCGAACCGCTTGACGTAGGCCGCCAGCTCGCTAGCGTGCCGGAATTCCCGCTTGGGCGGAACATCCGGGTTTTCATCCCCCCGCAGGGCCAGAACATTTTCAATTCCGTTATCCTGAAGGCGCTTTAAACTCTGGTCGATATCCCCGCGGGACGAGTTGATGCAGGTCAAGTGCGCCAGAGGTTCAATGTGATATTTGTTTTTGAGGATGGAAGCAATATCGCAGGTAGCGGAATCCGCCGGGTTTCCCCCCGCGCCATAGGTCACGCTGATAAAATCGGGGTTCAGCTCCCGCAATGCATCCAGCGTTTTGTAAATAGTATCAATGGAGCTTGTCTTTTTAGGTGGAAAAACTTCAAAGGAAAGAACCGTTTTATTTT
>JAQVYO010000026.1 GCA_028708585.1 Oscillospiraceae bacterium | reverse complement strand
CCGGTTACGGCGCGGCCTCTCCGGCCGTTATCAATCAGCGCGTCCACCTCTTCCTGGAGCATCCGCTTTTCGTTGCGGACAATGATATCCGGCGCGTTTAACTGAATGAGGCGCTTTAGCCGGTTGTTTCGATTGATGACCCGCCGGTAGAGATCGTTCAAATCGGAGGTGGCAAACCTGCCGCCGTCCAGCTGCACCATAGGACGCAGCTCCGGCGGGATCACAGGCAGCACGTCGATAATCATCCATTCCGGCCGGTTTCCGGAAAGGCGGAACGCCTCCACCACTTCAAGGCGCTTGACGATCCGCGCCTTTTTCTGCCCGGAAGCTTCTTTTAGTTCATTGCGCAGATTTGTGGAGAGTTCCTCCAGGTTGATGGCGGACAGAAGCTTTCTCACCGCTTCGGCCCCCATGCCCGCGTCAAAATCACTCTCGTATTTCTCCCGCATGTCCCGATATTCTTTTTCACTGAGAATCTGGTTTTTGGCCAGGGGGGACAGGCCTGGATCCGTCACAATATAGGCCGCAAAATACAACACCTTCTCCAGAATACGGGGAGAAATATCCAGAAGCAGACCCATCCGGGAGGGGATACCCTTAAAATACCAGATATGGGAGACCGGCGCTGCCAGCTCAATGTGCCCCATACGCTCTCTGCGCACCTTGGCTCTTGTCACTTCCACGCCGCAGCGGTCGCAGATTTTACCCTTATAGCGAATTTTTTTGTATTTGCCGCAATGGCATTCCCAGTCCTTGGTGGGTCCAAAGATCCGTTCGCAGAACAGCCCGTCCCGCTCCGGTTTTAAAGTTCTGTAATTAATGGTTTCCGGCTTTTTTACTTCGCCATAGGACCACTCCCGAATCATTTCCGGAGAAGCAATCCCGATTTTTATGGATTCAAAAGCGGCATAACTCATATTTACACTTCTCCTTACTCAATATCCAAAAGATTTTCTTTGTTCGCGTCTTCCGAGAACACTTCTTCCCCGTCCGTATCTCCGCTGTTCTCACTCTCCGATTTTTCGTCGTCCGGCTCCCCGTCCTCCAGGCCGCCGCCGTCCAAATCGTCCAAAGCCGCTTTTGGATTTTGACCGTCTACTTCCTCAATACCGAACCCGCCGGCAGCCATTTCATCATCCCGGGCCACGTAGACATCTTCATCCATCCTTCCGGGCTGGAAAGTATCCGCGTCGTCGTCGTCCTTCAGCTCAATTTCCTGGCCTTCCGCATCCAAAACCCGCACGTCCAGGCACAAGGACTGCAGTTCCTTCACTAAAACTTTAAACGATTCGGGTACGCCCGGCTTGGGCACATTATGGCCCTTGACAATGGCCTCATAGGTGCGCACGCGGCCGGTGACGTCGTCGGATTTCACCGTCAGAATTTCCTGAAGGGTAAAAGCGGCGCCGTAAGCCTCCAACGCCCACACTTCCATTTCCCCAAACCGCTGACCGCCGAACTGCGCTTTGCCGCCCAAAGGCTGCTGGGTAACCAGACTGTACGGGCCAGTGGAGCGGGCGTGAATCTTGTCGTCCACCAGATGGTGCAGCTTCAGGAAATAGACATATCCGACCGTCACCGGGTTGTCAAACTGCTGCCCCGTCCTCCCATCGTACAGGATGCTTTTTCCGTCGGGTGACAGGCCCGCCAGCCGCAGCGTATCCATGATATCAATTTCGTTCGCTCCGTCGAAGATGGGCGTGGCCACTTTCCAGCCCAGCGTCTTTGCGGCATAGCCTAAGTGCACTTCCAGCACCTGGCCGATATTCATTCGGGAAGGAACGCCAAGCGGGTTCAAAACAATGTCCAGCGGGGTGCCGTCCGGCATAAAGGGCATATCTTCCTGAGGAAGAATCCGGGAAACAACGCCCTTATTCCCGTGGCGGCCCGCCATCTTATCCCCCACGGAAATCTTCCGCTTCTGGGCGATATAGCAGCGCACTACGGTGTTCACCCCGGGAGGCAGCTCGTCGCCGTTTTCCCGCGTAAATACCTTCACGTCCACAATGATGCCGGATTCTCCATGGGGCACCTTCAGAGAGGTATCCCGCACTTCCCGGGCCTTTTCTCCGAAAATGGCCCGCAGCAGCCGTTCTTCCGCGGTAAGGTCGGTTTCACCCTTGGGAGTCACCTTGCCCACCAGAATGTCTCCCGACCGCACCTCCGCGCCCACGCGGATAATACCCCGCTCATCCAGATCTTTCAGCGCGTCCTCGCCCACGTTAGGAATATCTCTGGTAATTTCCTCCGGTCCAAGCTTCGTATCCCTTGCGTCAATTTCATATTCTTCGATATGCACCGATGTGAACACATCGTCCCGCACCAGGCGCTCGTTGATGAGAATGGCGTCTTCATAGTTATAGCCTTCCCATGTCATAAAGCCGATGAGCACATTCTGCCCCAGGGCAATTTCCCCTTCGCTGGTAGACGGGCCGTCCGCCAGCACATCGCCTTTTTTGACCTGGTCCCCTACGCTCACAATAGGCCGCTGGTTGATGCAGGTTCCGCCGTTGGAGCGCATAAATTTGGTGAGCGGATAAATGCGCTCTCCCAA
Source organism: Oscillospiraceae bacterium (assembly GCA_028708585.1). Classification (GTDB taxonomy): domain Bacteria; phylum Bacillota; class Clostridia; order Oscillospirales; family Oscillospiraceae; genus RGIG529. Next base: position 13,420 of record JAQVYO010000026.1, on the reverse strand, counting down.
AAGATCATAGTCCACCACGACGCTATCCGCGCTGACCTTGCGCACCATCCCGTCGCCTTCCGCAACTTCGGCCACTTCGGAATCAATGCAGATTTTATGCTCCATCCCAGTGGCCACAATGGGCGCCTCCGGCACCAGAAGCGGCACCGCCTGCCGCTGCATATTCGCGCCCATCAGCGCGCGGTTGGCGTCGTCGTTTTCCAGAAAGGGAATCATGGCGGTGGCAATGGAAACCATCATGCGGGGAGATACGTCGATAAGATCCACCCGTTCCCGTTCCACCTCGATAATTTCATCCCGGTGGCGGCAGGTGATACGGCTGTTTAAAAGGCATCCGTTTTCATCCACAGGCTCGCTGGCCTGTGCGACAATATATTCATCCTCCACGTCGGCGGTCATATAGGTAATTTTATCGGTAAGCTTCCCCGTTTCTTTATCAATCCAGCGGTAAGGCGCCTCGATAAAGCCATACTGGTTGATGCGGGCATAGCTGGCAAGATAGGATATGAGGCCGATGTTGGGGCCTTCCGGCGTCTCAATGGGACACATGCGCCCGTAATGACTGTAATGCACATCCCGAACGTCAAAGCTGGCCCGCTCTCTGGAAAGGCCGCCCGGCCCTAAGGCGGACATTCTCCGCTTATGTGTCAGCTCGGCCAGCGGATTGGTCTGATCCATAAATTGAGACAGCGGGGAGGAGCCAAAGAATTCTTTGATGGAAGCGGTTACCGGACGGATATTAATCAGCGACTGGGGCGTGACAATATCCAAATCCTGAATGGTCATGCGTTCCCGGATCACCCGCTCCATGCGGGAAAAGCCGATGCGGAATTGGTTTTGCAGCAATTCGCCCACCGAACGCAGACGGCGGTTGCCCAGGTGGTCGATATCGTCATGTGTGGCGATGCCGGATGCCAGGCAGTTTAAATAGTTGATGGCCGCCAGAATGTCATCGGGAATGATGTGCTTTGGAATGAGGTCGTCCATCCGCTCGGCGATAGCCGCTTTCAGCTCCCCGCCGGAAAATTTGTCCAGCAGCTCCTGCAGGACAGAAAAACGGACCTTTTCGTGTACGCCGCATTCCGCGGGATCAAAGTCCACAAAGTGGCGCATATCCACCATGTGATTGGAGAATACTTTAACCAGCTTCCCTTCCACGGCCACAATCGCTTCGTTGACTCCACGGCTTTCCAGCTCTTCCGCCCGGCTCCTGGTCAGCCGTTCGCCGGCTTCCGCGAGGATTTCTCCCGTCAGCGGATCGGAGACAGGGAAAACCAGCTCCTGTCCCGTGAGCCGCTGGCGGATCGCCAGCTTCTTATTGAATTTATACCGGCCCACCGCGGAAAGATCATACCGCCGCGGGTCCATAAACAGGCTGTTCATGAGACCTTCGGCGGAATCCAGTGTAGGCGGCTCGCCGGGACGCAGCTTCCGGTAGATTTCCAGCATGGATTCTTCGTAGGTCTTGCATATGTCCTTTTCAATGGTGGCGACAATGCGGGGATCCTCACCGAACAAATCCAGAATCTGCGCGTCGTTGACAGGGCCTATCGCCCGGATAAGGCAGGTCACGGGAATCTTGCGGTTTTTATCGATACGGACGTAAAACACATCGCTCAAGTCGGTTTCAAATTCCAGCCAGGCGCCCCGGTAAGGGATGACCGTGGCCCCATAGATGATATTATCCGCTTTGTCGGCTTTTTTGTCATAATAAATGCCGGGGGATCGGACAATCTGAGAGACAATAACCCGCTCTGCTCCATTGATAATAAAGGTGCCCGATTTGGTCATCAGCGGGAAATCTCCCATAAAAATTTCCTGCTCCTTGATCTCCTCGGTCTCTTTGTTGCGCAGGCGCACCCGCACTTTAATGGGCGCGGCATAGGTGGCGTCCCTGGCCTTACATTCTTCAACGCTGTACTTTGGGTGCTCATCTAAGGTATAATCAATAAACGTCATTTCCAGGTTGCCGGCATAATCGGTAATTGCCGCCACATCCCGGAATACCTCCCGCAGCCCGATCTCCAAAAACCATTTATAGGAGTCCTTCTGCACCTCCAGCAGATTCGGCATTTCCAAAATATCTTCGTGCCTTGAATAGCTTTTCCGAATGATTCTGCCATAACGGACATCCTTTACCATTGATAACCTCACACTCCGTTTTCCGATACCGAAGCGGACCCGGTATCTTTCGTCATTTTATACAAAAATCTAGTTCCGAATGCGAATTGAACACCCGGGTACGTTGTTTGTTTATACCCTCTTTCTCTTGCGCTTTTGGCCGGTTATGTTATACTGCATTATAATAAGGGGCAGTATAAAACCAAGCCGTGTTTTTGCAATAGTGCCTTAGTTTATCATGCGCACTAAAAATTGTCAAGAGTTTTTTGTCGGATAATTCGAAAAACTTCGGATTATCCGTTTTCTTTTCCCAATTTTTGATTGAAATGTGTACAAGATATAAATTTTGCCGTATTTCCCCTTTTTCTCCCCTCCTTTTTTTGGTATGATAAGCAGCGGCAAGGTTGCCCGGAAATCACAATTCACACGAATGGAGGCGCCTCCATGCGCAAAACTGCATCGTTTTCGTCCGTCCTTGTTCGCTATGCGGCCCCAATTTTATCAGCGGCGGCCGCCGCCCGCCTTTTATATGGTTCCGGAGAGAAGATCCTGCGTCTGGACAAGTTTTCAAGCCCGGCGGACGCGGCCGTGCTTGCAGGCGCGTTTTTTCTGGTTTTCTGCCTATCATTGCTCCTTCCCGTTTTCACCGGATACGTCCGCACCTTTCGCGGCGTTCTTTTCTGCGCGCTGCCGGCGGCGCTGATGCTGTTCTTGCGGGTTTTGAGCCTTTCCAACGCCACGCCTGATTACATTCAATTCCTTTCTCAGTGGGTTTCTTTTTTCCGAACCCACGGCGGGTTCTCCGCTTTGGGGTCCATTGTGGGAGATTATAACTTTCCCTATCTTTACTTCACCGCGGCCATTTCCTATTTGAACCTTCCCGACCTCTATCTGATCAAACTCTTTTCCATCTTATTTGATGTGATTGCCGCCTGGGGCGGCTTGAAGCTGACAGAATGTCTGCTGCAGAACGGTCTGGGGCATCCGCAAGGCGATATCCCATCCGTTCCCAGCCGAAAAGCGCCCCTTGCCGCTTATTTCGTTCTGCTCCTATTGCCTACCGTGATTTTAAATGGCGCTTACTGGGGTCAATGCGACAGCATTTATGCGGCTTTCGCGCTCTTTTCCATTTATTTTGCCTTGTCCAACCGGCCGCTTGTCTCCGTTGCACTGATGGCTGCCGCTTTCGCCTTTAAGCTGCAGGCTGTTTTTGTGATGCCATTGTTTTTGGTCCTGCTCCTGATCCGGAAGATTCGGCTGCGGCATTTATTTTTGTTCCCGGTCGTCTATCTGCTGTTTTGCATTCCGGCCCTGGCGGCGGGCAGGCCCTTTTCCGCTGTCTGGGATATTTATCTCAGCCAGACCGGCTCTTACAACAGCCGCCTTACGCTGAACGCTCCCTCGGCGATGGCGCTTCTGCCTCAGAACGCCGATGTGGAGCTTTGGCACAAAATTGGGATCGCGGCGGCCTTTCTCTTCGTCCTTTTGCTGCTGGTCTACTTGTTCCGAAACCGGAAAACGGTTTCGACACAAACACTGTTTCTAGCCACGCTTTTATTTTCTCTTGGCATTCCCCTTCTGCTTCCGCACATGCACGAACGGTATTTTTTCCTCTTTGAAACGCTGTCCGTAGTGTATGCCTGCGCCGTCCCCAAGCGGTTCTATCTTCCCATTCTGGCGCAGGGCGCGTCCTTAAACGGCTACTGTGCCTATCTGGGAAACAGCTACGCCTACCCTCTCAAATGGTCTGCGGTTTTGTTGATCGCCATCTTTTTGGTTGTGCTGTTCGACTTCTGGAAGCAGATGCAAACCGGAAAGCCGCAGCCCGGGAGGCGCCCGGGCGCAGCGCCCTCTTAATCAAGGGCAGGGCCTTGGACAGCCTTTTCCCGGCAGCCGGCCGGCGGAGGCTCTCCCTTTTTGAGGCCGGGCCGAAGCGCAGCCGCCTCTTAGACGGCGCGCTTCGCCATTCTACGAAAGAATAACCTCCAGCGTATGCGCGCCTTCCTCATTTAAAGGGAAGGCGTTTTCTTTTGCCGGCGCGCCGTCCCACAAAAGCGCCGCCTTCTCCCCCCGGGCAACCCGGATGCGGATCGTACCTTTTTTCCCGTTCCAAACCGCTTCGTAGCCCGGCCAGTCCGCGGGAATTCTAGGGTTCACCGACAGCATCCCATCCCGCACCTGAAGCCCCAGAAATTCTTCCACCGCCACCTGATAATACCAGCCCGCCGCCCCGGTATACCAGCTCCATCCACCCCGGCCCACATGGTCCGGATTTGCATAGACGTCCGCAGACAGCACATATGGCTCGGTCTTATAACAGGTTTCCTTGTGTTGTTCCGGCAAGAGGGCCTCAAGGATCTCCCAGCCTTCTTGACAGAATCCTTCCCGCAGGCAGCCCATCGCCAGCCAAATGGCCCCATGGGTATATTGGCCGCCGTTTTCCCGTATGCCGGCCGGATATCCCGCGATATAGCCCGGATCCGGGTTCCGTTCCACAAAAGGCGGCGCAAACAGTTTTACGATTCCATGTTCCCGATCAAACAGCATCTGGACGGCGCTGAGCAGTCCCTGACGGACTCGCTCCTTGTCCGCAAAGGAGGAAAGGGAACCAAAGCTTTGGGCAATGGAATCGATTTTACAGGCGGCATCCGCATGGCTGCCCAGGGTTCGCCCGTCGTCATAATAACCCCGCAGGAACCACTTTCCATCCCAGGCCCGGCTGGCAGCCGTTCCATATTCCTCCGCCTTTCGGATAAGCCGCTCCGAAAGCGCCTCGTCTCCCACCCGGCGGGCAAGGCCGGCAAACCGTTCCGTCACATGGGCGATAAACCAAGTAAGCCACTCGCTTTCCCCATGGCCTGAAGCGCCCACCCGGTTCATGCCGTCGTTCCAATCCCCTCCGCCCATCAGGGCAAGCCCATGGGTGCCGGTTCCCCTTCCAATGGCCAAATCCAGCGCCCGCAGCGCATGGTCAAACAGCGGTTCCGTTTTCTGAGAAGCCTGCGGCGTTTCATACCGCTCTCCTTCCCCGCCGCGCAAAACTGGAGAGGCCAGATAGGGCGCTTCTTCCTTTAAAATTTCCATGTCTCCCGTCTGCTCCACATAGCGGCAGGCGGCGTAGGGCAGCCAAAGCAGATCGTCGCTGCAGCGGGTGCGCACCCCTTTGTCCGCACCCGCGCTTTGATCTTCCGGATGCCACCAGTGCTGCACATCCCCTTCCTCAAATTGATGGGACGCAGCCAGCAAAATCTGTTTTTTTGCCAACTCCGGCGCAAAAGCAGGCAGTGCGCAGGCGTCTTGCAGCTGGTCCCGGAAACCGAACGCTCCGCCGTTCTGATACAGCGAGCTGCGGCCCCATAGCCGGCAGGCAATAGTCTGGTACAAGGCCCATCCGTTTAAATAATGGTCCAAAGCGGCGTTTTTGGTTTGGACTTCCAGGGTTCCGATTTGCCCTTTCCAAAACGCCACGGTATCGGACAGCGCACGCTCCGCCGCATCCGGCTCCCTTAGCTTTAAAATTTCCTCTCGCTGCGTCTGCCCGGTATCGCAGCCGGTCAAAAGAACCAGACGCCCGGAAAAGGGTACTGCCGCCCCAAAACAGGGCAGCAGCCCCGATCCTGTTTTCCCGTCCAGCACCCCGCTTTGATAACTGCGCTGATCACAGGTAAACCCGGAGAAGGCATTTGACGCCGTGAAGAACATCCTCTGGGGATGAAACGCGGCATGGGCGGGATTTTGCGCTTCCAACAGCCCGTTTTCTTCTCCGGTTACCACATAGGCGGCAAGCGCCGGCTCGGAACCCATCTGAAGCCGGGCAAAATAGCGGATTTCCCCTTCTCCTTCAATGAGAAGCACCCGGACGGGAAGGCGGGGGGGCACAAACGCGGTTGTTTTCAGCGTCCGCTCGCCAACCCGTTTTTCCCAAACGGCATAGCCGAATCCATAGGTCACGGTGCAGGGATATCCGTCCCCGGCGGCAAAGAGGGAAATCTCCTCTCCGCCTTCCCGCAGCGCAAGCCGCTCCGGCCCGTAAACGGCCAAGGGGTCGTTATTCCAAGGGATAAGCTGATTTTCCCGGGCATTTTCCCTCCACAAATGCCCGGTCCCGGCATCCGTTGCCAGATAGCCAAAATGGGGGTTGGACAGGATATGGCTCCAGGCCAGCGGCGGCATGGTACTTCCGGTCTCAAACCGGACGCTTTTGTCTTCTAAAAAAGTATGCGTTACACAAGCCTGCGCAATATGCGGCGTTTTCTCCTGTGGGCACGGCCGCATGGAAAAGGGAAGCTCTGGCTCTTTTTTCCCTTCGGCAACCACCACGGAAGCCAGGGCCAAAATCGCCTCTTCGTCCTCTCGGGGCGGGTCCAGAAGATGCACGCCGCCCCGGGCGCCCAAAAGCCCTTCGCATCCGGCTAGTTTCAGTCCCTCCAAAAGCCTCCTGCGCAGGGGCTGCCGGTAATTCCCTCCGTCGGAAGCCAGAAAAACAAGGTCGCAGGAAAACCCGTTCATGGCAAGCATCCGGTACTGCAAAAACAGGCGCACGCCTTTTTCCGCCTGCTCCGGGGTGGATACTTTCGCCGCCAGGATGGGCAAATCCCCGGAAACGCTATACGCCCAGAGGATGGTCTTTCCTGCCCTGGCCGGCCTTCTTTCCCCTCTGCCCGGCGGGAACGCCAGTCCTTCCAGGAGGGAAAACGCCTCCAACACTTCCTCTTTGGTAAGCCCCAGCAGACGGATCGAACCATCCAGCCTTCCCACACCCTTGCCGCGCGGCAGCTTAATCAGCCGCTCCGCGGTTAAAAACGCTTCCGGCCGGCTTTCCGCCGCGGCCAGCGCAAACCGAACCTTGGTTTTTTCTCCTCCCTCCAGGCATAAGGGCAGCCTGGCCAGTACACAGGGGTCCAAGACCTCCCCGGCCGTTCCTTGAGGCGGCCGCCTCAACGCGGCGGGCAGTGCCCGAACGCCGCCGCGGCCCAGCGTTTCTTCCCGGGACGTGTCAAACCGCGCTCCAGGCTCACTGCACAAAAAAGCCAAATAAAGCTCCGATTCTTCCCCTCTGGGCCGCCTGCTGATGAGAACGCCGTCCGGTTCCAGGCTGGTGGACAGCGAAAGCTTTGAAAACGCGGGGTGAGCTTCAAAATCCGCTCGTCTCGCCAAAACAGGCTCAAAATAGCAGACCAGCTCCACTTCCCGCCGGCCTACGCCGCTGTAAAGGAGTTCCACTTCCCTGAGCTCTCCCGTCCCGTTTTCCGGCAGCCGGATCTGAACTTCGGAAGAAAATTCTTCCCATTTCGCCGTAATTGCCGCAGCAGAGGCGTCAAACCGGTGCCCATATTCCGCTTCCCCAAAGCAAGGCGCCGGGGAAAGGGAAAGCAGCCGCTCTCCTGTCCAAATAAAAAAAGACATGCCCATTGCCTCCCCCGTCTGCCGGGGGGAAAAGCGGGTGAGCTTCACCGCGCCCCAGGAAGAATCGCTTAGCCCCGCATCCGTGGTCAAAACCGAATAGGAGCCGTTGGACAGCAGATGACAGCGGGGGCGCCAAACATCGCAGCCTTTGCCTTCTCGGCGCCAGCCTTCCCCCACGGCCCGGCTCGCCCGCTCCGGCACATCCCGGACGGGGTTTTTCATCACAATGGCCCCCACCGGCACTTTCTCCTGGAGCAGCTCCCGGTATGCGGCCATGGAGCGGTCCCGAAGGAAGCGCCTTTGCATGATATTTCCGGCAAGCGCGTTGTCGATGGACAGAAGGCTCATTCCCAGATGATGAGCCATATAGGTGCGCACCGCTTCAAACTTTCCGTTTCCGGTCTGCCGGGAGGGCGTATAGTCCGCGGCCTCATACAGACCGTATTTTCCTTCCAGACCCAAATTACGCAGATGCCGGAGGTTCGCGGCAGCGCTTTCCGGAGCCACTGACAGAGCCAAAAAGGAGGAATACGGCGAAATAACCAATTCCCGGTTCAGCCCCCGCTTCAGCGCCAGCTTCTGGACGCCATGAGCTTTGTACTGATAATTCAGCGCCCCGTCAAAGGCGTAAAATGCACTTTCGGAAATGCCCCAGGGCACCCCACGCCCCGCCGTTCTCTTCTTCTGCACATAAACACAAAACCCCGCGCTTTCATATAAAAGAGAATTTTGGTAGCAGGGCAAAAGCAGGTTCGGCATCAAATACTCAAACATGGTGCCTGTCCAAGAAGCAATGCCGCTGTAATGATTCTCGGAAACCAGCGCCCGGCTCAGCCGCCGCCAGTGCCGCGCTTCCACCTGGCCGGTGGCCACCGCGATATAGCTGGTCTGCCTCGCCTCGCTGGCCATCAGGTCATACCAGCCCTTTGTAAGCTCCTGTTTTTCCAAATCATAGCCAATGGTAAAGAGCCGGCGCTGCTTATCATACAAGGGCTGAAAATTCATTTCCGCCAGGAACCGGCTGATCCGCCGGCAAATGGGCGCACCGTCTTCCCCCAGTTCCTCAAGACCTTCCCGCAGGGCTACAAGGCAGCCGTAGAGATTCCCGCTGTCCACCGTCGAAACATATTTGGGCCGGAGAGGGGCAAGTGTCGCGGTGTCATACCAATTGCACAAATGACCGTTCCACTTCTCCAGTCTCTCAACCGTGGACAGCGTATGGTCGATCAGGTCCAGAACTCTCTCTTGGGGCGCAAGGTCCAAATCCAGCGCCGCCAGCGCGCAGAGCATCGCCATGCCGATGTTGGTGGGGGAGGTTCTGCGCGCCAGGCCCGCCGCCGGCTGCTCCTGAAAATTATCCGGTGGGAGATAATGGTCCTCCGGGCGCAGAAAATCTGCAAAATACCGCCAAATCAGCGTTGCCTCATGCAGCAAAAACGCCCGGTCCGCACTGCCAAGGGCCCGCCTGCGGTCCAAAACCCGGCTCATGGCCCACGCAAACAAGGGAGACAGCGCCCAAACAAGCCCTACCGCAGATCCAACGGGATATTGGGAAAAAACAATGGCCGCTACGCCGCAGATCACCCCTGGCGCCATCGTCCAATACACCGCGCCCACACCGTTTTTGGTGGTTCTCTCCGCATCCGCCGCCGTCACCCAGGAAAGCATATTTTTATGTGAAATCCGTATACGGTACTGGGCCTGGCAGATTGCGGAAAGGGAAATATATGCATGATAAGGCAAAAACAAAAGCTGCACCAGGGTTTGAAGCACCACTCCCCCAAAACCTGTGATAATGGTGGAATGGTAGCGGGCGCGCATTCCCGCGCCCCTGCGAAAGGCCAAATCCGCCCCAGAGAGCAAAAGGTGAGACACGGCGGATAAAATGGCCGCGCCGGCAGCCGCCGCAAAAACCCGCTGAGAAAAAATCATCCCCAGAAGCAAGGCGATAAAAGTGAAAATTGGGGTTACGCTTCTGCGCAGATTGTCCCAGATCTCCCATTTATGAATGGGGGAAATGGGATTTTTCTCCCGCCCGTCCGGCGTTTTCACCACACGCCGCAGCCAGGAGGCAACCTGCCAATCGCCCCGGATCCAACGATGGAGCCTGGAAAAATACGAAGTTACCTTATACGGATAAATATCGGTCAGCTCCACATCTCCGATGAGGCCGACACGCAGATAAGCTCCTTCGAGAAGGTCGTGAGATAAAATGGTGTTTTCCGGAAACCGGCGGTTGAGGCAAAAGTAAAACGCCTCCACATCGAGGATGCCCTTCCCGGTGTAAATGCCCTGGTTAAATAAGTCATGGTAAACGTCGCTTGTGGCGCTGCCATAAGGATCCACGCCGCCCTGCCCCGCAAAAATACGGGAAAACTGCGATTTGTTGGCTGCTTCCAGGGAAACGGAAATACGGGGCTGCAAAATGCCGTATCCGCTTATGACAATCCTTTTGCGGGGATCTATTTTCGGCCGGTTGAGCGGATGCAGCATCGCTCCAATCAATTCTCTTGCGGCGCCCACGTTCAAAGTGGTGTCTTCATCCAACGTGATGACATACCGAGTGCCATGCAGGCTTTCCTTGTCCCCGGACAAAACTTCCAGGTTGGTGCCGCGGTTTTTCAAAAGCCGCATGAGTTCCACCAGCGCTCCCCGCTTCCGCTCCCATCCCATGTACCGTTCATCCACCGGGTGAAATGACGGCTGGCGGAAAAGCAAATAAAATCCGCCGCCGTATTTTTTGTTGAGATCCTCCAAGGCGCGCCGGGCCACCTCCACCCATTTGCGCTCTTTCGACCCCATTGGCGTCCTGCTGTCCGGCAAATCCGCCAGAAGGCCAAACGACAGCTCCGCCCCCGCGTCCCGGTTGGCCAAGCGGTATTGTTCCAGCCGTGCAGCCAAGGTCTCCCCCGCCTTCTCATCCGTCAACAGCGCGGAAATGACACAAAGGGTTTTCCCTTCCTTTGGGACCCCTTCCTTCAGATCCAGGCGAAACACCGGCCGGGGCCGCACCGTGTGCAGCACGATAAAATCGGCGGTATTCTTCACCAACTCAAAAACAGGGAACACAATCAGCAGCGCTGCCAGCCAGTTTTGCAGCAAAAAGCCGGTAAGCAATGTCAAAAACAGGGCAACCAGCACAATTCCGCCCACATAAAACATACCGCTTCGTTTTCTGGCGGGCTGTCCCAGGGGACGGACAAAAAGATAATAGCCCACATGCCGTTCCTCTCCCGCTCCTTTTTGAGCCAGATCAATCAACTGCCGGGCAATGTCCTGTTCCGAAACCTTTTTCCGCTTGGCCAGACGGCAGAGGGCCTGCCGATACCACGATCTGGATTTCTCATCCAGATCCTTATAAATCCCCGCGGGGTCTTCTTTGAGAATCTGCTCTACCACGCTGGCTTCTTCCAATCCCTCTGAAAAATCCGTGGTGGACAGCGCCCGCAGAACAGTAAACGCCCGCTCCATCCGGCTGCTCATCCGGCAGTGGAGCCGGACGGCCTGCTCCGCCAGGGCAATTTGCTTTTCCGCAGGCGCGGCGCCGCCCTCCTGGAGATGGCGCACTTGATTTTCCGCGGCAAACACGCCTTTTTTTTGACGCTCTTCTTCCATCATGCGCATCAGGGACTTGCAAACGGAGGCGATTTCCCGAAGAACCGCCAGCCGCAGCGCACAAAGGAACAGACAAAGCTCTTTTTCTGATAAAGGCAAACGATCCTGCGCCCGTTTCAAAAATAAAGCCACACTCGTTCCGGTTACCACTTGTCCGCTTTTCAGCAGCGCGTCCGCCAGGGAGTCAATGAGCAAAACTCGTTTATGGCTTTGATCGCGCGACGCTCGGAGGGCGCCCGCCCCAGCCAGTGCTTCCACCGCTGTTTTCCCTTCCTGTTCTGCAAGATACCAGTTGTCCAAAAGCCATTCCACTTCTTCGGGCACGCGGTCCCGGCCCGCGGCATAGGAAGCGGCCCGCAGACGGCATTCCTTTATGATGCGCAGATGCCTTCTGCCCTTCCTTGCCATAAATGCGCCGCTTTTCCGGCCGTCCGGTATCAGCGCCCGGGCAGTCTCCCGGGCAAACTGCCCAAACCGCTCTTCTTCCATGTTCCCTTCCCATTTGCGTTCGTTCATGTACGTTTCTCCCATTTCTTTTCGGGGACTCCGGAATCCAAAAATCAGGAACCGGGCAAACTCACAATTGCACCATAGTGTCCCCATTCAATTGGCAAAATATTACGAGGCCAACCCATCCGGCGGAAAAATTTGCTTTTGTTTTCTTCCTTTTCTATGAATATTCTTGACATCATTTTGGGTTTATAGTATGATGATTTTATTGTAAAGTGTAAAACTTTACAGTCGGAGGTGGCGCTTTGAAAAATCAGGCTTACCATATGTCCATGCTGTTCGATTTTTATGGCGACCTGCTGACGGAGCGGCAAAGGGAATTTTTTGACCTTTATTATAATGAAGATTATTCTCTGGCGGAGATCGCGGAAAACAGCGGGATCACCCGGCAGGGCGTGCGGGATGCCATTATCCGGGCTGAAGGGGTTTTAACGGAGATGGAAGAAAAAACCGGTATTATCCAGCGATTCCTGCAGTTTTGGCCTCATGTTTCCGCCATTGAGTCTGCGGCAAAAGAAATTCTTCTGGTCAACCGGCGCACCCAAGATAATTCGCGCATTTCCGCCCTGGCGGAGCAAATTCTTGCTTCGGCCGCGTTTTTAAAAGAATAAATGGGTCACGTGCAAGCCCAGCGAAAGGAAACCTGCCATGGCATTTGAGGGACTGACAGAAAAATTAAGCGCCGCGTTCAAACGCCTGCGCAGCAAAGGGCGGCTCAGTGAAACCGACGTCAAGGAAGCCATGCGGGAAATCCGCCTGGCCCTTCTGGAGGCCGACGTCAGCTATAAAGTGGTGAAGGAATTTGTGGCACGGGTTACCGAGCGGGCGGTGGGCGCGGACGTGCTGGAAAGCCTAACGCCCGCCCAGATGATTATCAAAATTGTCAACGAGGAGCTCACCGCTTTGATGGGCGGAGAGAATGCCAAGCTGAATTTTTCCTCCAAACCGCCCACCGTGGTGATGATGGTCGGCCTTCAGGGCGCGGGTAAAACCACAAACTGCGCGAAGCTGGCGGGGCTGATGAAAAAGCAGCACGGCAAGCGCCCCCTGTTGGCCGCCTGCGACGTGTACCGTCCCGCGGCCGTCCGGCAACTGGAAATTGTGGGCCAAAGCCTTGACCTTCCCGTGTTCCAGATGGGGCAGGAAAACCCGGTGAAAATTGCCCAAGCGGCGGTGGAACACGCCAGGAAATACGGCAATGACATGGTCTTTCTGGATACCGCCGGCCGGCTTCATGTGGACGAAGAGCTGATGGATGAACTCAAACAAATGAAAGCCGCCGTTTCTCCCGACGAAGTGCTTCTGGTAGTGGACGCCATGACTGGGCAGGACGCGGTAAATGCCGCGAAAGCGTTTGACGGCGCCTTGGGCCTGGACGGCATTTTTCTCACCAAGCTGGACGGCGACGCCAGAGGCGGGGCAGCCCTGTCCGTCAAAGCGGTGACAGGCAAGCCGGTGAAATTTGTGGGAACTGGCGAAAAGTTGGACAGCATCGAGCTGTTCCATCCCCAGCGGATGGCCTCCCGGATTCTGGGCATGGGCGATATGCTGACGCTGATTGAAAAAGCGGAGCAGACCTATGACCTGAAAAAAGCGGCCGAACTGCAAAGCAAGTTAAAGAATAAAAAATTTACGCTGGCGGATTTTTATGACCAGCTGACCCAGCTAAAAAGCATGGGTTCCTTAAATGATATTGCCGGCATGCTGCCCGGTGCGGCGGGCAAAGCCCTTCAGGGGGCTAAGATGGATGTAAAGGCGCTGTCCCGCA
>JAQVYO010000156.1 GCA_028708585.1 Oscillospiraceae bacterium | reverse complement strand
TGCCGCAAGCACACTGATGATAGAAATGACGATAAGTACAATAAACCACCTTTTATAATAAAATGGCTTTTTATCCTTGTGGTCCATCATGATATATGAGACCTCCCTGAAACTATAATACTTTCATTTATAAGAAAATCGCGTAAGATTATTCCTTTTGTCATCCCATTCATCATGAAAGGAAAAATTCAAATGAGAATCGCAGTAATAAAGATTATACAATAAATCAAAGGAAATTTACAAGAGAAAATGGAAGAAACGTCAAATTTATAAATGAGCCTGAAACCCATGGAAAGACAAAGTTTCAGGCTCATCTGTTTCTTAAACTGCAATATACTTTTGGTTAAAAATATTTTTCCGGTTTTTTTTGCATTTTCTCCGCATGATTGTTTTTGGACTGCGAAGATTGGGGTGGTGGGAAAAATTGAATTGCATTGGTCACTTTCGCAAGCTTCCAGCCAAATCCACGCGGCAGGCTGTCCTTAAGCGATCCGATATCTCGGTCATTCACCGATCCCATACTATCACCTCAAAAACTATGCTTTGCATTACCGCTTGATCTATGCGAAGAAAATGGAGGGGGGAAGGCAGCAAATTTCTGCCTCAATTGAAACATCAATCACTTAATCTCGTTCCGTGACCGGCTTTGCCTTTTGTTTGGTGCGTTTTGCACTGCCCTGCAGCTCCTGCACAGGCGAACTCTCGTTTTTTGGAATATGCGTCTTGTGATTGCTTTCCGTTCCATGCGGTTCCTTTGGGTCGGGGCGGCGCATTCCTGCCTTTGCCATCGAACTTCCTCCTAAACATCGTTTGGTTTCGCAGACTGTTTTTTGGTATTTCGATTTTGATTTTGGTTTTCCCTGGTAATTGGCGTTTGATGGACGCATTTTTCCATTCTGGATCTTTTGGGATCCGGCTGACTGTCTTTCGGCATATCATCACCTCAACAACAGTATTCCCAAAACAGGCTTTCTCCACGCAAGAGGTTACGCAATCTGATACGGATTCTTCAGAATAAAACGATGGAACTTCTATATAGAAGTTTGCAGCCCATCTACCGCTTTCATCAACGCAAGAATATTTTTCATGGTAAATTTTAAATTTTGCGCCGCCAGCGTTTTTGCCTCGGAAAACGGCACGGCAAGGCGGTTGGTTGAAAAGATAGCGGAAACACCCGCTTCATAAACGGGAAGAACCCCATCGTCCAGAACATCTCCCACCACCGCGCACACGGGAACCTTTTTGGTCTTTGCTTTTCGCGCAATGCCAGTGACCGCTTTCCCTCTCAGGCTTTGTCCGTCCAGCCTGCCTTCCCCGGTAAATACGATATCGCATCCAGAAAGCAAATCGTCAAACTTCACCGTTTCCAAAACCAAATCAATTCCTGGCGCCAATTGGGCGTTGAAAAGCGCATACGCACCGGCGCCAAGCCCACCTGCCGCTCCGGAACCCGGCAATGCCCCAGCGTCTTTTTTTCCGGTCCATCTTTGAAGGCTTCGTTCATAAAAACGCAGGTTATCATCCAAAAGCCGCACCATTTCCATATCGGCACCTTTCTGTGGAGCAAAAACGAAAGCCGCTCCATTTTCCCCGTGTAAAGGGTTATCTACATCGCACATGGCGCGAACCTTCACACCTTGCAGCAATTGAGCTGCCCTTGCGCACTCAATTTTTGCGATTTTATGGAGCGTTCCTCCCACCGGAATAAACGGATCGCCATGGCTGTTGGAAAATTCCACGCCCATGGCGGCCGCCATGCCGCTCCCTCCGTCATTGGTGCAGCTTCCGCCCATGCCAATCACGATATTGCGGGCGCCTTTGGAAAGCGCATGGCGCATGAGCTGCCCAACACCATAAGTGGTGGTTACAGAAGGGTCTTTACGAGCTTTCGCTAAAGGCAATCCCGCAGCGGCAGCCATTTCAATCACCGCAGTCCTTCCGCCGTCTATCAGTCCATAAAACGAATCTATTTCATCAAAATAAGGGCCTTTCACCCGAAGCGGTATTTTCTCCCCTTTTACCGCCTGCAAAAAGCTGTCCACAGTGCCTTCGCCGCCATCCGCTACCGGAATGCTCAAAATCCGGCACTTGGGATAAATGGAACGAATCTCCTCCTGCATGATACTGCAAATTTGCATTGCGCTGAGAGTACCCTTAAAAGAATCCGGAGCCAAAATAACCTTTTTCATAAGCAAAAGACTCCTTTCGAGCAGCAATTTCATATCCCCGGAACAACGGCTGTGTTCCCTCATCATACAACCCTTTTTGCGGACATACAATAGCTCTGTTATACAACCGGAAAAAAAGGCGGCCATAAAATAGACGCCCTTTAAAATATTTGAGAGTAAGTCTAATGATATTCGTTATAATAAGACCAAAAAATTCTGTTTTTATCTTTAAAGCAGAAAATATACTAATTAAAATTAAAATAAAATAAAAAAGATCATTTAATTCGTATATAACAAAATCTATTGCAAGAAGAAGGCAAATTTGTTATTATTAACAACGGTGTTATTAAGGATAGTGTAAAGCAGACATTCTAAAAAGAAAAGAGTGGTAGGATATTGGGTAGAGCGTAGAGCTAGGATATCTTTGCAATTTAATTCTCAGCACAATTTTACGTTTTAGAAACTAAGGAGAGGTAATAAATGGACAATGGTATGCTAATGTACCTTGGTATTATCTATGGTATCATTGCTATCTCCGCAATTGCAATTATTTTGCTTTTCCGTTATGTGTTTAAGCAAAGCAAGGGTACGGAAGATATGCAGGAAATATCCAGCGCAATAAAAGATGGCGCCATGGCCTTTTTATACCGGCAGTATAAATCAATTGCCGTTATCGTGGTAGTTGCCCTTGTAATCATAATGGCAGCGGTATATTACGGTGATATTGCCAAAGGGTCTGCCGTGGCGCTCAATATTGCCATTCACACAGGTATTGCATTTGTGATTGGCGCATTCTGTTCCGCATTATCCGGATATATCGGGATGTATATGTCGGTAAACAGCAACATCCGCTCAGCCGAAGGAGCCCGGACAAGCTTGAACAAGTCGCTGCAAATTGCGTTTAAGGGCGGATCGGTGACCGGCCTTTCCGTTACGACGCTTTCTCTGCTGGGCGTTGCCACTTTGTTTTTGGTCTTCGGCGGCGCATCCGGGGAAGAAGCGCTGATCCGCGAAGCTCCCAATCTGATTGTCGGGTTTGGGTTTGGCGCGTCCCTCGTAGCGCTCTTTGCACAGCTTGGCGGCGGTATTTATACCAAGGCGGCCGATGTTGGTGCCGATTTGGTGGGCAAGGTTGAAGCGGGAATTCCCGAGGATGACCCTCGGAACCCTGCTGTTATTGCCGATCTGGTAGGTGACAACGTAGGTGACTGTGCAGGCAGAGGTGCCGACTTGTTTGAATCCACCGCAGCCGAAAACATAGGCGCCATGATTTTGGGCGTCGGTCTTTATCCGATTTTCGGCTGGAGGGGCATTTTGTTTCCCTTGGTGGCACGCGCGTTGGGCATTCTTGCTTCCATTATCGGTATTTTGTGCGTCAAAGTCCGGGATGAAAACAAAGACCCCATGAATTCCCTGAATTTTGGTTATGCGGTTACCTCCGTCATTATGGCGGTGCTGTTTATCTTTCTCGTGCGGGGCATGCTGGGTGGAATCACTTCTACCGGCGCGCCCGTCAACACTTGGATGCTCTATGGCTGCGGCCTCACCGGTATCGTTCTCAGTTATATTTTCGTATGGCTCACAAATTATTATACTTCTTACCATAAGAGGCCCGTTCGGTCTATTGCCAAAGCCAGCCAGACCGGCCCAG
>JAQVYO010000025.1 GCA_028708585.1 Oscillospiraceae bacterium | reverse complement strand
GGAAAACCCGGCGGGCTGGAAAGGGGATACCAGCCTGCCGGGGAGGAGGAAAATTCCCTCTTAAGAGAATTGCCGCCTTATTATATTATGATATAAAAAATCAAGATAAAAAAATTTGCCCCGCAAAAAGAAACTTCTTCTGAAAAGGAAGTTCCTATTTTGTTTCTGCGCCTGGGTAGGAAGAAACATCAATTTCCCCGGCGTAGTTGGTTCTGAAAATCCGGCGGATTTCATTTCGGTCGTTTGTCTGCCCCAGAGCCCACATGAGCTTTGTGACCGCTGCTTCCGTGGTCATATCGTGGCCGGAAATAACGCCGCAGTCTAAGAGCTTTCTTCCAATCTCGTAAATGCTGAAATCTGAGGCTTCATATAGGCATTGGCTACAAGCGACCACGGATACTCCGCTGCAGGTTAGCTCTTTCAGCTTTGCAAGCAAGTTTCGGCGGACGAAATGCATGCCTCCCAATCCAAAAGTCTCAAGCACAATACCGCGATACCCCATAGCGTGCAGCATATCGAAAATATCCGGGTTGGTTCCTGGTATCAGTTTCAATAGAAAAACATCTTTTGAGATCTGGTCTTTTAATAAGGTAGGGGCATGATCGTCCAGCTCTTTGGCGCATGATTGGTAGCGGTGCATTCCGTTGGAATAGATTTCTCCAAGATAAGGGGCGTTGATGCTTTCGAATGCTTCGAATCCCATGGTGCGCACTTTTACTGCCCGGCAGCCACAGATGATTTTGTGGTTAAAAGCAATTGTCACGCCGTTAATTCCGCTGGAAATTGCGGCGAATGCCGTGTACAGATTGTTCCGTGCGTCGGTCAGTAAATTGTCAATGGGAACTTGAGAACCGGTAATCACAATGGGCTTTTTCAAAGGATGCAGCATATAGCTGAGCATGGAGGCGGTATAAGCCATCGTATCGGTTCCGTGGGTAATGACGATTCCATCGAACTGGTTCAGTGCGCCAAACACCACCCGGGCAATCATTTGCCATTCCTCCGCCTGAATATTTGAGCTGTCAAGATTGAGAAGGTCGCGCGTTTCAATTTGGTACTGTTGGCGCAGGTCAGCCATGTAGGAAAGAAGCTCTTCCGAAGCCAGCGAAGGCCGAAACCCGCTGCTGCCTGCTTTAGCGGCAATGGTTCCGCCGGTGGTTAAAAGCAACACTTTTGTCATCAGGGTCAGCCCCTTTTGATTTTTGACCAAATGGAATGGCACATTCTATAGTTTAGCACAAACGCTTTGTTTTATAAGCGCTGCCTTGTGAAAATTTGGCGTCGGCGATGCAAAAGCAGGGAATTGAGCCGCCCAAAATGGGTCTGGTTTGCGCTGTCAGGGAACCAATAAAAGAAATGGAAATCATTTTTTAGAGAGCTTATTCCCCTATATTATTCCATAAACTTGAATAAATGGATAAAAAACCCAAACAATAAGGTATGTAAGAATAAAAAACACTGGCGAAAACAGATCCAAACATATGGAAAATAAGATATTGTCTTTGAGAATTATAACGGGAGAAATATGTGAAAAAACAGTATGCAGGCGGAGACCCGGGCATACTGTTTTTTGGTTTGTGCAATTTGCTTAAATTCGGATGAGGGACTGCGGAGCAGGTATGGATAACGCGCACTTCACAAAGGTGAAGTGCGTGTTTGCAACGCAGGTTCCCACCTGCTGGCACGCCCGAAGGGACTCGAACCCCCAACCCTCAGAACCGGAATCTGATGCTCTATCCATTGAGCCACGGGCGTATATTGGACCTAGAGTGCTTTCTCATTATAGCACAGACTTTTTAAATTGCAACAGTTTTTTTCCTGCCGCAGGTTTTCGATCCAAACGGTTTCCCTTAGAACACATTGTATTATTTTTGAATTTATGGTAGAATCATTGCAGAATTCTGGATACGAGTCATTCTGATAGCAGAATGCTGAACATCAAAGGAGTTACAGGCCATGGATAATGCTCTGTTTAAAAGTGCGGGTTTCGGGGGATTTAACCGGAAAGATGTCATAGAATTTATTGAGGCCAAGGCAAGGGAACATGCGGATGCGCTGGACCGGTGCAAACTGGAAACAAAGGAAGCAAGGGAAGCTGCCGGGGAATTATCGCGGAAGCTGAAGGAAGCGGAGCGGCAACTGAAGGATTTGCTGGAAGAACGGGATGCGCTGAACGCCAAATTGGAAATGCAAAATGCCAAGTCCGCAGAGGAAGTTTCTAAATCGGAGCGGTTGGCACTGGAACTGAAGGAAGAAAAGGCCACGCGCAACAAACAGATGGAAATGCAAAAGGCATCCATAAAAGCTGATGTGGAAGCGGAAAAAAATGCGCAAATTGCGAGACTGAAATCAGAAAGTTCCGTCATTACAGCGAAACTGGAAGCGGAAAAGAAAGCGCTTTCCGAGCAGATCGATGCTCTTCGGGAGGCCGCGGCTGCGGAACGGGAGGCGGTGCAGACTGCCTTGGAAGCGGAAAAATCTGCTTTGGCGGAACGGCTAAAAACGGAGAACCAGGCGCTTTCTGAAAAATTAAAGGCGCAAAGAGCGGAAATGGATGCTCAGAAGATTCATGAGGAGCAGGCATGTGCACCGGAAGATGCAAAGAGGCTGCAAGAGGCTCTGGATACCTGCCATGAGGAAAAGAGTGCGTTGGAACAGCGGCTAAAGAGCATGGAGTCCGACGTCTCATCTTATAAGGTAGTGAAAAGCCGTTTGGCTGAAATTGAATTTTCGGCATATTGCCGGGCCGAAAAAATCGAAAGCGAAGCGGAAGAGAATGCGGCGGAAATTCGCCATAAAGCACAGCGGATGTTGGAAGAGCTTCAGCATGAATATGAAAGAATACGGGCCGATATGAACGCTTCCTGCGCACATGTGGCTGACCGGCTTTCCAGCGTTCAGGAGTCGCTGAAAGGGCTGAATTCTTCTTTTGAAAAGGTGGAATCCGGATTAACCGGTTTGTTTGCCAACGCCCATGCATCCGCGGAAGCAGAAGCCGAAGCCGAAGCGCCAAGCTCCCTTCCGCCCAAAGAGCAGGAGCTTTGCGAGGGGGAGGCCGAACCTTCCTATGAAGAAGATCTGCCGCAGGGAAATGAAGTGCCTTTTCCGGAGAATGAGCTGTGAGATATCAGGTGAATACGGATCATATCCGAGATGCGCTGAAGACCCTGCGGGTGGGTGACCAGGTGCTTTTAAGCGGGACGGTATATACTGCCCGGGATGCGGCACACAAGCAAATCTTTGAGTTGCTGGATCGAGGGGAAGAACCTCCTTTCCCCTTGAAAGACGCGATTTTGTATTATGCGGGGCCGACCCCGGCACGAGGGAATATGCCGGTGGGTGCCTGCGGCCCCACGACCGCCGGGCGGATGGACGGATTTGTCCCCCGGCTTTTGGGGCTTGGCGTTGCTGCGATGATTGGCAAAGGCGAAAGAAATAAATCCGTGCAGGATGCTGTGCGGCTGTCCGGCGCGTGTTATTTTTGCGCCGCGGGCGGAGCCGGGGCTTGGATTGCCCGGTGTGTACGGGAATCCAGGGAAGTGGCTTTCCCATGGCTTGGATGCGAATCTGTGAAGCAGTTGACGGTATGCGACCTGCCCTTGATTGTCGCCCTGGACAGAAGGGGCGGAAATCTTTTTGTAACCGGGCGCGCGGAATTTAGAAAAGTAGAGGAAAATTGTCCTGGGCGGTCTTAAAGATTGTGCGAACGGAATATATCACTCCTTATAAGAAAAAAGGCGGGCTTTCAAAGCCCGCCTTTATTTTTCCAGCCTTCCGGATTCAGTTGCCCGTCCGTGCCATATGTTTTCATATTTCTGATCGGAGCGGCCAAGAAGAATACCCTTGGGAAGGGACCATGAAAAGCGTGTTTAAGATCCGATGGTGCTCCGAGGTCATATCGAACTTGCCTTGTTTGCTGCACCAGACAAGGGCGATCCCGTTGGCAATATAGAGAACCGAGTCTAATAAAACAGATGCTGGGGACTGGTTTCGGATTTGGCCGGCAGCCTGTGCTTTTTCAATGAGAGTCAAATATGTTTTGCGCATGGAAATTTCCCTGGGGGACAAAAGGGAACTGCCCACATCAATGCCGCGTTTTAAAATTTGCATCAAAACCGCCGGACCGGCTGCAATGGTGCGCTGCAGATACAAATTAAAAACATCATAAAACTGTTCTAAATAACTGCGGGAGGTTATACCCGGAAGCAGATGCTCTTTGATGAAAAATTCAACATACAAATAATAATCGTCTAAAATTTCGTCTTTGGAATTGAAATGATAATAAAACGCGCTGCGCGTCAGTCCGCTGGCAGAGCAGATGTCGTGTACTGTTACGTTTGCATAGCCGCGGGCCTTATATAAACTAATGGCGCAGTCCACAATGCGCATGCGTGTCGTTATGGCTTTACCCTTTGGCATACTCCACCTCGCACCGGCAAAAACATTTCATCGTCTTTATTGTATCACATGTCAGAACGAAGACAAGAGGCACGCGGTATTTTCTTTGGGCGGAGAACAGCCGCCCTGCCTTTTAGGAGGACAGGACAAAAGCTTTGATATGAGCGGATGATGAATGCAAAGGAAACAACCAAAACGGAAAAGCCGCTTCAGCCGTTTCCTTTTTCCTGATTAATCCAAATCCCTTACAACTGTTTCCGGCGGTGTGTCCAACTCGTGAGGGTTCTTTAAAAGATGTTCCATGTATTTGAGGGCGTTTGCCATGTAGTGTCCGTCGGTAATCCGCTCGTCCAAAACGACGGTATAATTGATGTATTTCTTCCGTTCGGCAACGCCGTCTTTATTGAGCACATTTTCCGTATATTTTGAGCCAAAAGTCATGAAAGCGGGTATGTTTCCAAAATTATAAAGGTGATGAAAGACCGGCGGAATGCCAAGCGAACCCAAATTGGAGAAAAAGATGCTGGCATGGAAAGGAGAGGTCCGATTCAAAGCTTTCGGCATAATGCCAAAATAGTCCAGAATTCCCATGACTCCCACGAAAAAGCGAAGCACCAAAGCGGGCAGATGCACCAAAACACGCGCTACATTATCGAGATCTGTGCTGTCTCCTTCCTCTTTGGCAAACTGAATGGAGTTATCCAACTTACGATAGACATCATAAATAGTATCTTCCGGCTGGAATATTGTTTTGATGCCGGTTTCCTGGTCGTTTAGGGACATACTCTTTTTGATCATCATGCTCAGCACGATTTCTTCCCGCTGAAAGATACGCTGACCGGAGATAAAGCGGTTCAAGGCGGGGCGCTGGGAAAGAACTCGGACATATGCGCTGATAATGACATGCATAAAACCGAAGCTGCGCATCCCTTTCCTGCGTTTGCCACGGATATATTCTTCAATCTGACCAAGTTCAATCCGGTTTTCAAACAAGACATACGCATCATTGCGTGCCTTCATGACGAAAGGACTGATATAGTTCATAGGCGGGAGTGTACGAACCCTTCTGCCATCATACCGGTCGCCTATTTTGCGTTTTCTTTTTTCCATTCTTTTAGATCAATCCTTTCGTTAAACGCGGATTAAGAAGCTTTTAGGAGAGCTTGAAAAATCCGTCGCCTGCGCATGAGCCGGAAAGGGGGTTTATCGTTTCCAGCGAAAGTGCTTGTCCGCGCGTTTTTGAGACGAAAATAAGATAGAAATTTCATTGGTTCATTTTACAATGGATTGTTCTATTTTACAATAAAAATTAATTTTGAAAAAATTATACAAGAGGCCAAGAGAAAAAATGCCGGAAGGAACTGGCGCGAACGCCAATCCTTACAATGAAGGAAGGCGCTTTCTGCTGCCGAAACTGAATTAGAATAAAAACAGGGCGGTTCCAGATCCTGAAACGGCCCTGAGATGCACACGTTTTGCATGCGGGGGGGAAAGCATATGTATCATTAAGAAAGGGATTACTGTGCGCTAAAAAGTTCGTTTCAGGAAAAGGATGGCTGTTAATAAAGCTTTATAACCGCTTCCAGCGGTTTTTCAAAGATTTAAAACTCAAAGGACCACGTCTTGCAACCGGGAGAACAAGGACGCTTTCCCTCAACATTCGGCTGGAACGGAGCATTTTCCCGATCCGCTGATGCGGATAGAGAAATCAGTTTACAGGAGTTGGGATTTCAAGTTTTTCCCAGTTGCAACGGCGCCGGCGAAAAGGCCTGCTTCTGGCAGCAAG
This sequence comes from Oscillospiraceae bacterium, assembly GCA_028708585.1. GTDB lineage: Bacteria > Bacillota > Clostridia > Oscillospirales > Oscillospiraceae > RGIG529. Next base: position 9,913 of record JAQVYO010000025.1, on the reverse strand, counting down.
GCCTCTTCTTTGCTGCGCCCAGGCTCACTTCCCGCATAGCTTTTGATCGTTGCGGCTCTGCTCCGTTCTGCAAACAAAGCATTCCCATATGGAAGGTCAAATAATTCCCGAACCGCATCCATGCCCTAAGCGACGCGATAAAGCAGACGGGGCAGACGGGAAAAACCATAACCGGCTCCGCCCTGGGCTTCGCTGCAAATGCCGTTCATCTTTGGCCGCGGGCTGTTTCAATGGCAGAGTCCAGATCCGGTCCTTTATACGGAGCATCCTACCGGATCAGCAGGGGGACAGAAGGCTTCCCAATCCAAAAGCTGAAAGTCGCAGGCGGTTCCATTTGACAGACGCTGTGGATGGCTTACCGACGATCCTTCCTTTGCTTTTCCTTTCTGCTTTATGACCTGCGCTATCGGATAAAATTGGTGCGGATGCGGGGTTCGGCCTGGGGGATAGGCAACCCCGCCTGGCGCCCCGCCTGGATGGATTTGAGCAGCCATGCCATATTCTGCCCCAAAAGACGCAGTGTCTGCATACCCTCCAGATCCTGGCGGACCTCTTCCGGTGTGTTTCCATGCACCATATTCCAATATTGGGAAGAAACAACGGGCATGCAGGAAATGGTAAAATACTTATTCAAACGGTCCAACGCGGCGGTAGCACCGCCTCTGCGGCAGCTGACCAATGCCCCGCCGGGCTTATAGGCAAAAAAGCCGCCGGCGGCATAGAACAAACGATCCAAAAAGGTGGTCATCACACCGGCGGCCCCCCCATAATGAACCGGCGCGCCAAGAATGAGGCCATCGGCCTCTTTTGCTTTTTCAATCGCTCTGTTAACGCCGTCATCTATCATACAGCGTCCGGTTTCCTTGCAAGCGCCGCAGCCAGTGCACCCGGCAACCGGCCCCTTCCCGGCATGAAAAATTTCCGTCTGAATCCCTTCTCGCTCCAAAGCGCCGGCCACTTCCCAAAGGGCGGTATAAGTGCAGCCGTTGGCTGAGGGGCTGCCATTTAAAAGGAGTACGTTCATAAAAGCCATCCTTCCGTTCAAGTTTTTGTTATCATAAAATGCATAAATAGGCTGTGATACGGGAGAGATCGCGTTTTGGCTTTAAGCGAGATTTAAGATGCCGCCACGCTTTCTTTTGCGGTTTCGTCCTCTCATTAGAATATGATCGCAGTATAGGATTCTTGTTTAGTATAGACCAATTTTTTAGATTGGGCAACTCAATATGAGCCAGGTATCCGAAATATACCAAAATGGTCTTAAAATGGTCTGCTCTTTGTGTTAAATCATCCAAAAATATCTTGATTAATTTGTGAAAATTATCAATTGAGAAACAGTAACAACAATGATACAATTTCCATGTTAATTGTGCAAGACCTGCACTTTCTTTTTGGTGATCGTTATATTTTTAAAAACATAACGAAAATGAACAAAAACATTTTATAGTTAGAAAAAGGATTGTTTGTTTTTCCCCTCTTAATTATTCTTAATAAAAAATAATAAAAAGAAAACAATCAAAAAAATAAAGAATAAGGAAGAAAAAACAAGCAAAAAAAGAAAAAACCTGTATTTGATTACGCTTGAAAGAAAAAACTTTTTGTTTTTTGACCTCGTTATATTTTAAAAAAAATAACCAGAATAGACAAACCAAAAGGAAAGTGAGCGCAAGGGAGCAAAAAGAAAGATGCTCCTTAAAAATCAATTCGTTTTTGCGGCAAACAGGTCATTTTTATGTGGACCAGAGTTTTAAGGGAACTCTTATTAAAAACCTAAACTTTATAAAAATAAGGAGAAACAGGGCTATGAACAATGTCGCCAGCAAATCTTATCAACTGTTGATCAACGGGAAATGGGTGGACGCCAGTGATGGAGGAACTTTGAAATCCTATTGCCCGGCTAACGGGGAATATCTCAGCACCATGGCGAATGCCACCAAAGAAGATGTGGATGCCGCCGTGAAGGCCGCGTGGCAAGCTTTTGATTCCTGGAAAGCAACTTCTCCTGAGCAGCGCATGAATATGCTGCTGAAAATTGCCGATATTATGGAGGAAAACAAGGAAAAGCTGGCTATGCTGGAATGCTTGGACAACGGCAAGCCCATCTGGGAAGAAATGAATTTTGACATTCCGGGTTCCATCGATCATTTCCGCTATTTCGCAGGCGCCTGCCGGACAGAAACTGGAGAAGCCACGATGCTAAACGATGAACTCATGTCCATTATTCTGCGGGAACCTATCGGCGTTGTGGGTCAGATCATTCCTTGGAACTACCCCATCAATATGCTTTCTTGGAAGCTGGCCCCTGTTCTGGCTGCCGGCTGCTGCACCGTTGTAAAACCTTCTTCTACGGCCTGCCTGGGCGTAATTGAATTTGCCAAAATGATTTCCGATGTGCTTCCCGCTGGCGTATTCAATTTGGTAACTGGCTCCGGCTCCAAATCCGGCCAATATCTGTTGGATCACCCCGACATCACAAAGCTGGCCTTCACCGGTTCCACGGAAGTCGGCCTGGATGTGGCAAGAGCCGCGGCAGAGAAGATCATTCCCGCAACGCTGGAACTGGGCGGAAAATCAGCCGTTATCGTTTTTGACGACGCCAAAGATTTGGATCAGGTAGTAGAAGGCGTTCAGATGGGAATTTTAATTAACCAGGGCCAAATCTGCTGTGCTGGCTCCCGCGTATTTGTACAGGAAGATATCTATGACGCTTTTGTGGAGAAAGCCGTCGCCGCGTTTAACAATGTAAAGATGGGGATGCCTTGGGAACGGGATACCATGATGGGTTCTCAGATCAGCGAAGCCCAAGCAAAGAAAATTTTGGATTATGTGGAAATCGGCAAGAAGGAAGGCGCCAAAGTTCTTTGCGGCGGCTATCATTCCACGGAAAACGGAATGGACAAGGGCGCTTTCGTGGCTCCTACTCTGTTGGCTGCCACCAACGATATGCGCGTGGCGCAGGAAGAAATCTTTGGGCCGGTTGCCGTCGTAATTAAGTTTAAGACGGAAGAAGAGGTCATTGCCATGGCCAACGACAGCGAATATGGCCTGGGCGGCGGCGTTTGGACAACCGATGTAAACCGGGCAATCCGCGTTTCCAGAGCGGTTCAGACCGGCCGGATGTGGGTCAACTGCAACAACGTGGTCATGGCTGGCGCTCCTTTCGGCGGCTACAAAAGATCCGGAATCGGCCGGGAGACCCACCGCGTCATTCTGGAGCATTATACGGAGATGAAGAACGTTATGTTTAATCTTCATGAAGGCGTAACCGGCGCTCCTTTCGGTGACAACCGCTGGAAATAAAGTTCATGGCTGCAAAAAATAGCTAAAGCCCCTTCTTGGACGCGCCCGCGTCTTCCATGGTAAGACCTGCGGTTCATGGATGGATCGGGTGCGTCCGGGGTGCGCTGCACATTTCTGATACAACAAAACGGTAAGGCGAGGAATTTCCTCGCCTTGAACCGTGTAAGCAAAATTGCGAATGTTCACCTGGATTTTTTCAAATCCGACAGAACTGCAATTGGTTATTGTGAAAAATGCCATATTAAATTTTATATGGCAAGGGAACAATCTGGACATAAAGGGCAAATCAGATGGAAGACGGTTTTTTTTGACTAAGCTGTACGATTTTCCAAAATTCTGTGTTGACTTTTATGGGCTAAGATGATAAAGTTTAACCAGCGTGTAATCTGCATAATCATCATAAAAAAGCTAATTGTTTGCTCGCATATGGCTAAAACAAGGAGGAATTATCATGGTAGCGTTCAAGCTGACCCAGGAGCAAGAGATGGCAAAGAAAATGTTCCAGCAATTTGCCGAAAATGAAATCAAGCCTCTTGTCACCGAAATGGACGAGTCTGAGACATTTGATTTCGGACTGCTCAAGAAAATGCACCATTACGGTCTCATGGGGGTTCCCTATCCCACAGAGTACGGCGGAAGCGGCGGCGATGTGCTGACTTATACCCTCTGCATGGAAGAGGTTTCCAAAATTGACCCCAGCGTCGGCATCACGATTTCCGTGCATACTTCTCTGTGCTGCTCCTGCATCTATGAACACGGTCGCGAAGAGCAGAAACAGAAATATCTTCGCCCTTTGATTGACGGGTCTCAGTCTGGCTGCTTTGGACTTACGGAGCCAAACGCCGGTACGGACGCCGGTGGCGTTTTGACCACTGCCGTTAAAGATGGTGATGAATATGTGCTGAATGGCCAGAAGGTATTTATCACCAACTCTGGCTTTGCAGATACGTTTGTTCTGTTCGCTATGACTGACAAGTCTCTGGGAACCAAAGGCATGTCCGCCTTTATCGTTGACAAGGGCACCCCGGGCTTGGAGATCAGCAAAAATATTCCTCGTATGGGTATCCGCGCTTCTCAAAACTGCGAAATTGCTATGATGGATGTTAGAATCCCCGCAGATCGCCTGATCGGCAAAGAGGGAATGGGTTATAAGATTGCTATGGGCGCTCTGGCTGGCGGCCGTATCGGCATTGGCGCGCAGGCTGTCGGTATTGCACAGGGTGCGATCGACGAGACTGTGAAGTATGTGAAGGAAAGAAAGCAGTTTGGCAAAGCCATTGCAAAGTTCCAGAACACGCAGTTTAAGCTGGCTGAGTTGCAGACAAAGGTGGATGCCGCCCGTTTGATGGTTTGGCGCGCTGCCGTCGCAAAAGACAACGGTGAAGCGTATGCTCCTATGGCTGCTATGTGCAAACTGTTCGCTTCCGATGTTGCCAATGAAGTAACAAGAACTGCTGTTCAGCTCTTTGGCGGTTACGGCTATACCAGAGAATATCCGGTTGAAAAGCTGATGCGTGACGCCAAGATTACCGAGATCTATGAGGGTACCTCCGAAGCCATGAAGATGATTGTCGGCGGCACCATGCTGAGATAACCCATTCGAAAGGAGATAGCAACAGAATGAAAATCATTGTTTGTGTCAAGCAGGTTCCGGATACCTCCGGAAAGGTAGCCGTGAATCCCGATGGTACATTGAACCGTGCATCTATGCAGACCATTATTAACCCGGATGATATGAACGCCGTAGAGGCTGCCCTTAAGATGAAGGACGAGACCGGTTGCCGCGTAATCGTGGTTACCATGGGACCTCCTCCTGCAATGGGTATGCTGCGTGAGCTGATGGCTATGGGTGCTGACGACGGCGTTCTGGTTTCCGCTCGTGAATTCGGCGGTTCCGATACGTATGCGACATCTCAGATTCTTGCCGCCGCCTTGAAAAAGATTGGCATTGAAAAAGATGATATCGTCATGTGCGGCCGTCAGGCAATTGATGGCGATACTGCTCAGGTTGGTCCTCAGATCGCTGAAAAGCTGGGACTGCCCCAGGTTACCTATGTGGGCGAAATGAAGAAAACGGGCGGCACCATTACCTGCAAACGTATCCTGGAAGATGGCTATATGACCATCAGCGTAAAGACCCCCTGCCTCCTTACCTGCATTAAGGAACTGAATGCTCCGCGGTACATGACCGTTCGCGGTATTTTCGAATGCGGTCAAAAACCTCTTGAGACCTATACCTACGAGACTTTGAAGGACGATCCCCTGATCGACCTTGCTACCATTGGCCTGAAGGGTTCTCCGACCAACATCTTTAAATCTTTTACTCCGCCTGCAAAGGGCGCCGGCATGATGCTGGAAGGCGACGACAAGGATACCTGCAATAAGCTGGCCAGTATGCTTATAGAGAAGCATATCATCTGATTGAAAGGGGAAAGAAGTAATTATGGCAACGTTTAACAATACAGATCTTGCTGCTTTCAAGGATGTATGGGTATACTGCGAGCAGCGCCAAGGCAAATTGATGCCTACTGACTTTGAACTGATTTCTGAAGGCCGTAAATTAGCGGACGAGCTGGGTGTAAAACTTTGCGGCCTGCTTCTGGGTGACGATGTAGACGGCATGGCAAAAGAACTGGGCGGATACGGCGCCGACAAAATATACGTCTGCGACTCCCCCTTGATGAAGAATTATACGACGGACGCTTATGCAAAAGTAATTTGTGACGCTGTCACAAATTTAAAGCCTGAGGTTCTTTTGTTCGGCGCTACCAACATTGGCCGTGATCTGGGTCCCCGCTGCGCGGCCCGTCTGCACACCGGGCTGTGCGCGGACTGCACCCACCTAGATGTTGACGTAGCAAATTACGTTGAGTTTTTGCGCGGTGCCTCCACTTTGGATGTAGACAATATGAAGTGGGATACCGAAGACCGCAACCTGAAGATGACCCGCCCGGCATTCGGCGGTCACTTGATGGCTACCATTATTTGCCCCCGCTTCCGTCCCGCTATGGCGACCGTCCGTCCTGGTGTTCTGAAGAAGAACGCATTTGACAAGGCAAAAGCGGACGCGTGCGAAATTGTTAAACTTTCGGTTTCCCTGTCTGAAGCCGACATTCATACCACCGTTGAGGAAGTTGTCAAGGCGGCCAAGAAGATGGTTGACCTGATCGGCGCGGAATTCATCGTATCCGTTGGCCGCGGTATTGCCAAGGATGTGGAAGGCGGAATCAAGCTGGCAGAAGCGCTGGCAGAAGAATTGGGCGGCGTTGTCGGCGGATCCCGTGTGACCATTGACTCCGGCTGGCTGTCTGCTGACCATCAGGTTGGACAGACCGGTAAAACTGTTCGCCCCAAGGTTTATATTGCACTGGGTATTTCCGGCGCCATTCAGCACAAGGCCGGCATGCAGGATTCCGAATGCATCATTGTCGTGAATAAGAACAAGGATGCTCCTTTGTTCGAGATCGCGGACTATGGTATCGTGGGTGACCTGTTTAAGGTTGCTCCGCTTCTGACGGAAGCCATTCGTGCCGCTAAAGCTGCGAAATAAGCATTCATTTAAAACGATTTTGATAAAAAAGAGCTTGTCTGCGGATGCTGTTTGAGCATCTGGGGCAAGCTCTTTTTTGTTGCCTGCGTCATTTGGGCAGATGTCGTGCAAAAAGAAGGATGGACGGATTCCGCCGATAATAATTGAAAAACAAAGCGTCCGATGGTATAATGCTTAATGCGTTTTGCCATTGATTTTTTCAGGTTCTTGTTTTTATGAAACTTTTTTAAAGGAATTGCCAAAAGGAAAACCTTCTGGATACAGGATGATCCATAGACTGCCGATGGTGTCGCCGCGTCCGCCCGAGAAGTAAAAGCGGCAGCGCGACGGACGGCAATTTGTTTTTATGTTTAGATGAAACCAAATTAGGATGCGCCAGATAAAAGTCCTGTGATTATTTTCGCGGGGCGCATGGAGGAATTTTTGAAAAAGCGTTCGACCCGGAGCGCTTTTGCCCAAATATAGACCGGCGCGTTTCTATACTTGGAACGCAGATGGGAGGATTTAAAATGAATATACTGGTGTGCGTAAAGCAGGTGCCAAACACAAAAGTGACAAAAATTGATCCTCAATTGGATCCTAAAACCAATACTTTGATCCGGTCGGATATTCCCGCTATCGCCAATCCCTTTGATGAATTTGCCATGGAGCTTGCCGCCCGTGTAAAAGATGCGCATGAAGGCGTTCAGATTACCGTTTTGTCCATGGGGCCAGCCCAAGCCGATGCGGTTTTGAAGCAATGCTTATCCGTTGGGGGAGATCATGCTTATTTGCTCAGCGATCCCGCGTTTCGCGGTTCGGATACGTTAGCCACCAGCTTCATCCTTTCCAGCGCCGTTCGATATTTAGAAGAGAAGGAAGGAAGATTTGATTTAATCTTCTGCGGAAAACAAGCGATTGATGGAGAGACCGCCCAGGTTGGCCCGGAATTGGCGGAATATCTGGGGTATGCCCAGGCAACGTATGTCACAGAGGTAACCGCTCAGGACGGCGGTGTGGAGGTAAATCGGGAAACTGCGGACGGGTATGAACGCATTTGGGTCCAGTATCCCGCAGTACTTACCATAACCAAGACCGCTTACGAGCCGCGGCTTCCCAGTATCAAAAGTAAATTGGCGTCTATCCGCGCCGTGATTCCAACCTTTACCGCAAAGGAGCTTGGACTGGATCCGGAAAAATGCGGCCTTAAAGGCTCTAGGACGAAAGTGATCCGGAGCTGCAATCCAGAAAAAAAAGCGGGCTGCATGAAAATCAAAGAGGAAACCGGTGCGGAGTCTGCGCATAAATTATTTGATCTTTTACACAGCGAGCACATTATTTAGAAAGACTAGCTATTAAAAGCCAAGTCCCAAATGCGGAGGGATGGCACAAGATGGATTGCTTAAAAGAGGGTATAGCAAAATAATACAAGGAAGGAGCGCACCATGTCTGAGAACAAAAACTTGTGGGTATATGTTGAGTGTGCAGAAGGACATCCCAAAAAAGTTGGCTTGGAACTGCTTGGCGAAGGGAAAAAACTGGCCGGGAAAATAAGGGAAGCGCTGGTTGCGGTTTTGATCGGCCATCATATGGATGAGGCGGCTAAGGAATGCATTGCTTACGGTGCGGACCAGGTCATTGTGGTGGACCACCAGCAGTATGCCCATTATAAAACGGACCCCTATACCAATGCTCTGTACACGTTGATGGAGAAATACAGGCCCAATATTATGATGTTCGGCGCAACTAACAACGTCCGGGATTTGGCCCCGCGCGTTGCTTGCCGTGCCGGCGCCGGCCTGGTGGCTGATTGTACTTCTCTGTCTCTTCATGAGGAGACCGGTAAAATCGCATGGACCCGCCTTTCGTTCAGCGGAAATCTGATGGCGACCGCCATTTGCCTGGATACGGCCCCGCAGATGGGCACCGTTCGTCCCGGCGTGTTTCAAAAGGGGGAACCGAACCTTGAGAGGACCGGAACGATGATTCACGAAGAAATTCAGCTGCCCGAAGGTCAAATTCGTACCAAATTGTTGGAGAGCATTCGGGAAGCTGCCGGAAGTATGCTGAAATTGGAGGATGCCGACATTATCGTATCCGGGGGACGCGGTCTGCAAAAGGCGGAAAACTTTTCTTATGTAAAAGATTTGGCCGATGCTCTGGGTGCCGCGGTAGGGGCATCCAGAGCTGCGGTTGACGCGGGATGGATACCGCATGTGCATCAGGTGGGGCAAACCGGTAAAACTGTTGGGCCTAAGCTCTATATCGCCTGCGGCATTTCCGGCGCCATTCAACATCAAGCCGGCATGTCGGGTTCCGATGTGATTGTAGCCATCAACAAGGATCCGGAAGCTTCGATCTTTGATATTGCGGACTATGGAATTGTGGACGATCTGTTTGAAGTGCTGCCTGCACTGACCGAAGAAGTGAAGAGGCTGAAAGCAAAGGATTAAAGCGGCCGGATTGCAAATGAAAGGGGATTTTTCTATGGATTTCGGGTTTACTGCTGAACAACAAGATTTGATTGCGATGTTTCGAGACTTTGCCGAAAAGGAAATTCGTCCTGTTGCCGCCGAAATGGACGAGACGGAGACGTTTCCGCGCGCTGTGATAGATAAGCTGGTTGATATGGGACTTATGGGCCTGCCCTATCCGGAAGAATATGGCGGAGCCGGTCTCGACACCCTTATCTATATTGCCGCAATTGAGGAATTTTGTAAAGTATGCGGTACAATGGGGATTATCTTGTCCTCGCATATTTCCCTATGCCAATGGCCCATTTATACCTTTGGAACTGAAGAGCAGAAACAAAAATATCTGCTCCCATTGGCAACCGGTCAGAAATTAGGCGCATTTGGATTAACGGAGCCGAGTGCCGGGACGGATGCCTCCATGCAGAAATCCACAGCGGCAGATAAGGGCGACCACTGGCTGCTGAATGGCAGCAAGATGTTCATCTCCAATGCGGAGACCGCTGAAATTTATGTTGTATTTGCCATGACCGATAAGAATATGGGCAATAAGGGGATCAGCGCTTTTATTCTGGAAAAAGGAATGCCCGGGTTTGAGGTGGGCGCAAAGATT
>JAQVYO010000155.1 GCA_028708585.1 Oscillospiraceae bacterium | reverse complement strand
CAATGAGCCAAAGAATGCATTCGTGGCCGCTTTTATCGGGGAAAGCAATATCATTGACGGCATCATGAACGAAGATTATATGGTAACGTTTGCTCAAAAAAAATTTGCCTGTCTGGACAAGGGCTTTGCGCAAAATGAGCCGGTGGATGTTGTTGTTCGTCCGGAAGATCTGCGCATTGTCCCGCCGGAAGAAGGACAGATATGCGGCGTGGTAGAATCCGTAGTATTCAAAGGAGTGCATTACGAAATGAAGGTGCATACGGAAACGGATACGTTTATGATTCAATCCACCTTAGCCAAAAACGTCAACGAAGAAATCGGCCTCCGCCTTATGCCGGACGACATTCATATCATGCACAAAACAAGATGAAGGAAACTTTTTTGAAGAAGGGATAACTTTGAAAAAACGTGGTCTTGCCATACCTTATATTATCTGGATGGCTATCTTTGTGGTTTCCCCGCTCATTATTGTGATTATTTATGCGTTTACAAACGAAACCGGGCAGTTTTCTCTGGAACATTTTCAAGGAATGGGCCTGTATTCCGGTGTTTTCGGAACCTCCTTTTTTTTGGCTTTTGTGGCAACCGCTTTTTGCCTCCTCATTGGCTATCCGCTGGCCTATGTGCTTTCCCGTGAATCTCCCAACGTAAGAAAAATCAGCTTGATCCTAATTATGCTGCCCATGTGGATGAATTTCCTTCTGCGCACCTATGCATGGATGTCCATTTTGGAGAGCAACGGATTTTTAAACCGGTTTCTGGTTTTTATCGGTCTTCCGCCACTTCACATCATTAATACAGAGGCAGCCGTTGTGATCGGAATGATTTACAACTTTCTTCCTTTCATGGTTCTTCCGATTTATTCTGTCATTATAAAAATCGACCATAAAGTTATTGAGGCGGCGCAGGATCTAGGCGCAAACAGTATTGTCGTCTTTCGCCGGATCATCTTTCCGCTTTCTTTGCCCGGCGTGCTTTCCGGCATTACCATGGTTTTTATCCCATCGGTCAGCACATTTGTCATTTCCAAACTGCTTGGCGGCGGAATGACATTGCTTCTGGGCGACCTGATCGAAACCCAGTTCCTTGGCAACACATATAATCCCCATCTCGGCTCCGCCATCTCTCTGGTTATGATGGCTATTGTCATGATCTGCATGGCGGTTATGCACCGGTTTGGCGAAGGCGAAGAGGAGGCGGTTTTATTATGAGGAAACACCGGGTCGGCAGTAGGCTCTTCATTGGCCTGATCGCTCTATTTCTTTATGCCCCTATTGTTGTACTGATCGTTTTCTCCTTTAACGCCACAAAAAGCAGAACGCTTTGGGCGGGATTTTCCTTTGAATGGTATATAAAACTGTTTCAGGATTCCCGCATCATGTCCGCATGCACCACAACACTGTTGGTGGCAGTGCTTGCAACCCTCATTGCCATGGTAGTGGGAACCGCCACCGCCATCGGTTTTTCCAGCATGAAAAAGCGCCCAAGGAGTTTTTTCCTTTTGCTGAACAACATTCCTCTGATTAACGCGGATATCATCACCGGTGTTTCCCTTATGCTTCTGTTTGTTTTTATGGGAACGGCACTTGCCGGGTTTGGCAGAATCATCAATCATATGGTCGGAACATCCACTGGGTTCCATGTTCAGCTCGGTTTCCTCACATTGCTTCTCGCCCATATCACCTTTGATATCCCTTATGTCATTTTATCAATCACACCCAAGCTGCGGCAGCTGGATAAAAACCTTTTTGAAGCCGCCCAGGACCTCGGCGCACCCCCTTGGCAAAGCTTTTGGAAAGTGGTTCTGCCGGAAATACGCCCCGGTATATTTAACGGGATGCTCATTGCGTTTACTATGTCAATCGACGATTTCGTCATCAGCTACTTTACCGCCGGTTCCGGCGTCTCAACCCTCGCCATGGAAATTTATTCCATGACCAGAAAGCGCATTAGCCCTGAAATCAACGCCATTTCCACGCTGCTCTTTCTCATTGTACTGCTTCTTTTGATTATCATTAATATACGGCAAGTCCGCCAGGACAAGACAAACGCCCGGCCGGATACGATGCTTTCCGCCATAGATACGACGGAAGAAGACAGCGCGCCATATCCGACAATGAACGCGTAAAGGAGAGTTTGAAAGATGAAAAAAAGACTGTTCGCCATCGGAATAACGGTCTGCATGGTGTTTCTGCTGGCCTTCGCATCCGGCTGCGGAAAAGGTTCCGAAAAGGTTGTCAATGTTTATAACTGGGGAGAATATATTGACGAATCCGTTTTGAAACTATTTGAAAAACGCACCGGGATTCATGTCAACTACAACACATTTGAAACCAATGAATCCATGTATGCAGCGCTGAAAAACGGAGGCTCCAATTATGATGTAATCTTTCCTTCTGATTATATGATTTCCCGCATGATTGCGGAAAACATGCTGCAACCCATTGATTATCAAAACATTCCCAATGCTTCTAAAATTAATTTGAAAGATTTCAATGTGCAATCCGCTTTATCTTATGATCCAGACGGCGCCTATTCGGTTCCCTATGCCTGGGGGACCGTCGGCATTATTTATAATACCAAAACAGTAAAAAATCCGGTCACCAGTTGGGGCGGCCTGTTCGACGCCTCCAACAAGGGGCAGATTCTGATGTTCAATAACGCGCGGGACGGCATCGGTATCGCCCTGAAGTATCTGGGATATTCCTTGAACACCATTAATAAAGAGGAAATTAAAAAAGCGACGGACCTGTTAATTGATCAAAAACAGAAAGGCCTGGTGCAGGCTTACGTTATGGATCAAATCTTTGAAAAGATGATCGGCGGCGAAGCTGCCATCGGACCTTATTATGCAGGCGACGCATTGACCATGATTCAAGAAAACCCCGATCTTGCTTTCTGTTACCCCAAGGAAGGAACAAACCTGTTTGTAGATGCTATGTGCATCCCGAAAAATGCGGACAACAAAGAAAATGCCGGAGCTTTTATCAATTTCATGTGCGATCCGGAAATTATGGTTATGAATGCCAAAGCCACTGGCTACGCCGTTCCTTCCCGCGCAGCTTATGAATTGCTCGACCCGGAGGAACAAAACAGCAAGCTGATCTATCCTGATGCGTCCGTACTGAAAAACTGCGAAATTTATAAAAATCTTCCGCAGGACGTCAATGCATTTTACGATTCGGAGTGGTCCCGGTTGACCATGGCCAAAAGCGGTTCCTGAAACATTTGGCGCCAACAAAACCGGTTCGTCGCATATTTCGCGTGCAAATCCGCGCATCGGACACCAAGGCTATGACGAAATTATAGCTTTTGAGTACTATAAGAATCAAAGAAGGAACGGTGAAATGGAATTTTTATCGAACGATGGTAAGCAGATTCAGATTCAAATGGACGGCGAAGTTTATGCAAGACACATCATCAAAACACATTTTGTGAAAATCGGCGAAGATTATCTTGCCCTGATCGACCAGTATGTAAAACCGCTGTATCAGGAAGGGGATCTTCTTTCAATCAGTGAAAAGGTAATTGCGCTCTGCCAGAATCGGGTCATATATAAAACGGAAATGAAGCTTTCGCGGCTGGCGAAGTTTCTTTCCCGTTTTGCATCCAGCAGCTCCGCCGGAATCGGCGTGGATAGCCCCTGGAAAATGCAGTTTGCCATTGACCATTGCGGTGCGCTGAAAATTATTTGGGCAGCGTTCTGCGCCGGTATAGGTAAGCTGTTTGGCAAGCGCGGTATATTTTATGCCATGACCGGGCCTGAGGTCAGGGGGCTGGACGGATTTTACAGCCAGAGCTTTGCCGCCTATGGTGAATTCGGCATTCGTCTGCCGGAAGATCCGCGCGGCGTATGCAATGA
>JAQVYO010000154.1 GCA_028708585.1 Oscillospiraceae bacterium | reverse complement strand
ACCGTCATTTTTTATTCTCCTTCCTTTGCCCCTTCGCTGGTGATATCAGTTTCCCAGAAAGTCTAATATTGATTGGATTAATCAAGAACCCATCCGCTTCTTATTCCAACATATTTTTTATTTCCCTGCAAAAAGCGGCGGCGGCGGCTTCGTTTCTCATAATCAGCAAAGCGGTGTCGTCTCCTGCGATGGTTCCGACAATATCCGCCAGTTCCATTTGATCCAGATTGGCGCAGGCAGCGGGAGCAAGACCCGGCATTGTTTTCATTACCACGATATTTTGGGCATAGTCAAAGGATGTAACGCTCTCTCGGAAAATGGTGCGAAGCCGATTTTCCGAATTGATCAATCCGCGTCCTCCGGTGGGCGCATATCTATAATTTCCGTGTCCGGTAGGCGCCTTTACCAAATGCAGCTCTTTAATGTCCCGGGAAATGGTTGCCTGCGTGCAAAAATAGCCCAGTTCTTCCAATGCGTCCTGCAAATCCTGCTGGGTCTCTACCGCACGTCCGGAAATAATATTCAGAATCGCCGCCTGTCGTTCCTTTTTCACTTATACCCCTTCCTCTCCCTGCCAAACTTCAACCTGAATATATCATAAAATTTGCGGTCCGCCAGCCTTACCAGCCGGGTCTTCTCCTGTGAACGCGTAGCGACAACCAAATCCTTATCCGTAATGCGAACGGTCTTAGAACCATCCACCGAAATCAGCGCTGTTTTTCTGGTGGGCTTCTTAAGCTGAACGGTTACCACCCGGCTTGGGGCAAGCACAAAAGCGCGGGCATGTATCCCGTGAGCACAAACGGGAGTCATAATAATATTTTCCGCCGTCGGTTCCACCACCGGTCCGCCGGCAGACATAGAATATGCAGTGGAACCGGTTGGAGTGCTGAGAATGACCCCATCCCCTAAAAATTGAGACATCAAAACCTCATCTCCCCGGATAGAAAGCTCAATCACGCTGGCTGCGGCAGCCTTGATGATTAAAATATCATTCAGCGCGGTATCCTGGTAGGAAATCTTCCCATTGCGGGAAATCCATACATCCATCATCATCCGTTCTTCCAGAAAATAATCGCCCGTTGCGAGTCTGGCCAACTGGCCCAATTCGTCCTGCTCCAGTTCCGCCAGAAAACCAATGCTTCCCAGGTTCACCCCCAAAAGAGGAACCCCATGGGCGTTGGCTGATTTTGCCGCATGCAAGATGGTACCGTCCCCCCCAAAAGAGATCAGCATATCGGCATCCTGCAAAAGCTCGTCTATATTCTGATGTATGATCTCCTGGGGAATGGTATGGCCCGTTTTCACTGGATGTGTTAAGCAAATAGCGCTTTCTATTCCAACTTCGTTTAAAATCTTTTGTGCCCGCAGTGCGGTTTTCAGCCCCTTGTCCCGATAGGGATTGGAGATTAGGACAACTTTTTTCATTGATTATTGTTCATCCTCCCCGCAGCGCTTCATGCGCCTGCTCGACCAAAGCGATCGTCTCGTTCCGAACGTGCGCGCCCGCCTTTTTTGTTTCTATCATCGGTTCCGCTTGCGCTTTGCTGCATGACGCCGTTTCGTTCCACGGAGCTTCTCCACCCGCAGCCAAATGACCTAAAAACTCAATGTTCCCTTCCGGCCCCTTTATAGGCGAATACGTAATGCCTTTTATGGAAAATCCACAGTTTCCCGCCATATCCAAAAACCGTTCCAGCACCTGGATATGCACTTTTTTATCCCGGACCACGCCTTTTTTCCCTACCTGCTCTTTTCCAGCCTCAAATTGGGGTTTGATTAAGCAGCACACCTGGCCCGTATCCTGCAAAAACTTCCTTATGACCGGGAGCACCAGGCCCAGAGAAATAAAAGATAGATCCAGCGTCACCAAATCCACAAGTTCCGGAACCTGTTCCTTGGTAAGATACCGCACATTGGTGCGCTCCAGACAGACAACCCTCCGGTCATTCCGCAGCCTCCAGTCCAGCTGGCCATATCCCACATCCACGGCATAAACTTTTTTAGCTCCTCTGCGCAGCAGGCAGTCGGTAAAACCACCCGTGGATGCGCCGGCATCCAAAACCGCCCAGTTTTCCGGGGAGATTCCAAAAGTATCCAACGCTTTCTCCAACTTCAGACCGCCGCGGCTCACATAAGCGTTCGCTTTGTCCCGCACTTCAATTTCCGCGTCCTCGGTGAGTTGCGCTCCCGCCTTGTCTTCCCTGCGCCCGTTTACAAAAACAGAGCCGCTCATAATCAGAGTTTGGGCTTTATGTCTGCTTTCCACAAGATTCCGCCTGCACAGCAGAACATCCAGCCGCCATTTTTCTTTCATTAAACGGTTCATTCCTTCTCATGAATTTCATTGAAACAATGTTCGACAGCCGATTTATTAAGGTTCTGGCCCGCCTTTTTTCCCGCAAAGGGCCAACGCGGCCCGCGTCACGCTTTCCCCGGAAAGTCCATATAAATTTTGAAGTTCGGAAACTTTTCCATGAGGAATAAATTGACTTCCCAAGTTCTGCAATGTAAGTCCCTTTACAGAAACGCCGGACGAAATCAGCTTTGCCGCAAGCCGCTGCCCCACAGAGCCATTCTCCACACAATCTTCCAAGGCCAGAAGCCGGCCGGTTTTGCGCACTGACCGCTCGACTAAAGAAGCGTCCAGCGGCGCAATCACATTCAGTTTCACAACGTCTGCCTCCACACCGGCATTTGAAAGCGCGTCCGCCGCCTGGAGCAAATGGTTGATCAGCACACCATAGCCAACCAATGTGATATTTTCTCCCGTCCGAAGCAAAACGGAGGGATCATCACCGGAATCTTTTGTAAAAGCTCCTTCTCCGCCGCGCGGATAGCGCACCGCTACCGGCCCGGAAAGGTTCAGCACTGCTTTGCAAACCATACGTCTCAGCTCTGCAAAATTAGAGGGGCAAAGGACCGTCATATTTGGGATGCTGCTCAAATAGGCAACGTCAAAAATTCCCTGATGAGTTTCCCCATCCTCGCCTACCAATCCGGCGCGGTCCACCGCCAGCACCACATGCAAATTGCCAAGGGCAATATCGTGCAGCAGCATGTCATATGCTCTTTGCAAAAAAGTGGAGTAAACCGCAAAAACCGGTATGAGGCCTTGTTTTGCCATTCCGCCGGACATGGTAGCGGCATGCCCCTCCGCAATCCCCACGTCGAAAAAACGGCTGGGATACCGCTTTGCAAACTCATCCAGCCCACAGCCGGTTTGCATCGCCGCAGTAATGGCACAAATCCGGGAGTCCCGCTTGGCCAGCTCACAGAGCGTTTCCCCCATCACCTTTGAGAAAGTAGGTTTTGGAGGAGATTGGGGCAAGCCGGTAGCCGGATCGAAGGGAGCCACCCCGTGATAGGCATTGGGGTTCGCCTGCGCATAAGAACAGCCTTTTCCTTTAATTGTACGCACATGCAGCAAAACAGGCGTGTTTAAGTCCTTTGCCCAGCGAAGCAGCCGGGTGACGCCCGCCACATCATGGCCGTCCACCGGACCTAAATACGTAAACCCCATATCTTCAAACATGGTGCAGGACAAAACGGCTTCTTTGATCGCTTGTTTGAATTTATGGTTGAATCGGTGCAGATAGGCGCCACCGGGTAAAATGGACAAAATTTTTCGGTATGCTTTTTTAAACCGGAGATACTGGGGTTTTACCCGTTGGCGGGCCAAATACCACGCGATTCCCCCCACGTTCTGGGTGATGGACATACCGTTGTCATTTAAAATAACCAAAAGGGGTTCCTCGCTCTGCCCGGCATTGCTCAGCCCTTCATAAGCAAGCCCCCCTGTCAGCGCCTATGTACTTTCTTTAGTAAATTCTCAGACAATTGTAATGTGTGTCCTAATAGAAAATTTTAATCG
>JAQVYO010000024.1 GCA_028708585.1 Oscillospiraceae bacterium | reverse complement strand
GGCAATTCTCCCATGGACGATAGATTATGTATGATCCGTTTCATGCCGGTTTCTCCTTTTTAACGTTTATTTTTTATCTTATCACAGCGGGAGGAATGCGGCAACGGGAAAGAGTTTCCATCTCAATTGGCCCATGGCTGTGCTCAAAGCGCCGAAGTTTCACATTTGGAAGATGAAATGTCGAAACTTGCGAATAATAGAGGATTGCTGTTTTACATGAATTTGTATATAATAAATCTGAGTTTTACCGACCTCATTGGGGAGCCGGAAAGGATGTGGGTTGATTTTGAAGGAAATCCTGTGGGACAGGCGAAGGGTGTGCTCGGAGGAAGGTAGTGCGTACGGTGCGGAATACTATCTCCTCGTGGAAGAGATCTATGATGGTGGAACTCTCTTCTGCGAAAATTACGGCGTGAAAATTCGTGTATCTGGTGGAGAAGAGCCAGAGGAAGCAACGGCACCCGGTGTTACGTCCAGCGAAACGGGCGTAATGGCACTGCTGAACATTCTGAGTCGCAATTTTGTCACGCCATCCGCTTTGCGAGAGATTTTAGAAGATTGGCTGGCGTGACAAGCGGAGTAAGAAGGCCGCCTTAATTTCTAAGGCGGCCTTCTTACGTTCTATTTTGAGCGAATTTTTTTCCGGGTTGGCTCCAAAAGAATGACAAAGCGGGTTATTGGCATTTTATTTTTTCATTTTAAAGCTGTCTTTTAACGAAACGGACCGGTTAAAGATGAGCTGGCCCGGCCGGCTGTCCGGATCCGCGCAGAAGTATCCAAGACGCATGAACTGAAAAGAAGCGGGAGCGGAAACGCCGCTTAAGGAAGCTTCTACTTTACAGTCATTTAAAATTTCAAGAGAATTGGGATTTAAGCAGTCTAGGAAGTTCTTATCCGGGGCGTCAGGATCCGGGTCGATAAAAAGGTTGTCATAAAGGCGCACCTGGGCGTCCTCCGCGGTGGATGCATCCACCCAGTGAATGGTGCCCCGGATTTTTCTCCCGTCGGCGGGGTTTCCGCCGCGAGATTCCGGGTCATATTCTGCCAGAACCTGGGTGATATTTCCCGCTGTGTCCTTAACGCAGCCGGTGCAGCGAATCACATAGGCGCCTTTCAGCCGAACTTCGTTGCCGGGGAACAGACGGTAATATTTTTTGAAGGGCGTTTCCATAAAATCGTCTTCCTCAATCCAGAGATCGCTGGAAAAGGAAACCGGACGGTCTCCGTCCTCTGGGCGTTCCGGGTTGTTTTCAACGAGAAAAGTCTCGTGTTTATCCTGAGGATAGTTGGTAATGGTAAGCCGGATGGGACGGAGGACCGCCATAACGCGAAAAGCAGTCTGGTTCAGATCTTCCCGAAGGCAGTGTTCCAGAAAACGAAATTCCACCGTGTTGGCAGCCTTGGCAACGCCGATGCGTTCGCAGAAGCTGCGGATGGAAGCAGGCGTATATCCAAGACGGCGCAGACCCCGCAAGGTGGGCATTCGGGGATCATCCCAGCCGGAGACCAGGTTTTGCTCTACCAATTGGCGGAGTTTGCGCTTGCTCATAACGGTATAATTGATACCCAGACGGGCAAACTCAATCTGCCGGGGTTTGGATGGACAGGAAATGTGGTCGCGGACCCAATTATAAAGGGGCCGATGGTCTTCAAATTCCAGGGAACAAAGAGAATGGGTAATACCTTCCAGTGCGTCTTCGATGGGGTGCGCATAGTCATACATAGGATAAATGCACCATGCATCCTTGGTGCGGTGGTGGGCCATGTGATTGATCCGGTAAATGACAGGATCCCGCATATTGAAGTTGCCGGACGCAAGGTCGATCTTGGCTCTGAGGGTCATGGCGCCGTCGGGAAATTCCCCGGCGCGCATACGCTGAAAAAGGGACAGGCTTTCCTCCGCGGGGCGGTCCCGATAAGGGCTGCGGGCAGGCGTATTGGTATCGCCGCGCAGCGCCTTAACTTCCTCTTGGGATAATTCACAGACATATGCAAGCCCTTTGGAAATCAGCTCAAGGGCAAATTGATACATTTGTTCAAAATAATCGGATGCATAATAAAACCGGTCGCCCCAGTCATAGCCAAGCCAATGGATGTCCTCGCGGATCGCATCAACATATTCCACATCCTCTTTGGTGGGGTTGGTATCGTCCATGCGAAGATTGCAGACGCCACCATATTTGTCGGCGGAACCAAAATCAATGCTGATCGCTTTGGCATGTCCAATATGCAGATACCCGTTTGGTTCCGGCGGAAAACGCGTATGCACCCTTTGACCTTGAAACTGACCGTTCAGCCCGATATCCTCCTCAATAAAAGTATGGATAAAATTTTTGCCCGCTTCAGAGGTTAAGTCCTGCCCGGGCGCGCATCGTTCCTCGGCCATAGTTGTCCTCCTTATGAAACATTCAACCGGTTGCGGCACAAAAGCAGCCTGCGTGCCGGAATATGAAAAAAGATGGTTTCTATTTACTGAGATCTGCTCTTAGTATACCGCAATTCGGGAAAAAAGAAAAGAATTTCCCTTTTAAAAAATTTTTTCACCTTAGATGGCTTGACAAAAACAGGGTATTTTAATCTAATAGTATTATAAGCGAATCCGGTATGCCGGCGTTTTACCAATGGCCGGAGGCTGCTTCAACGTATGCGCTGTCTTCGGGAAGAAAATAGCCCGACAAAACCCTGCTTGCAAAAAGCGGCGCGGCGATACGTTGCATTATAAAATCCGGATAGGGCGGACCGCCGGGGGATACCTGCAAAAAGCCCAAACGCCGGAAATGAAAGGGGAGGATCGTTCATGTACGACATTATCGTGATCGGCGGAGGGCCAGCTGGCCTGGCCGCATCCATTAATGGGAAAAACCGCAATAAGTCGGTACTTTTGTGCTCCAATGATTACAGGGACAGCTATCTGTATAAAGCGGCACGAATTGAAAATTACCCTGGAAGGCCGGGCATTTCCGGAAAAGAGTTGCTAGAAGAGCTGGTAAACCACGCGAAGAAGGCGGAGGTTGAATTTCTACAGGAAAAGGCGTTTGCGGTGATCTCTTTGGACGGCCAAATTTATGTCAGCGCCGGTGACAAGGTCGAGAATGCCCGCCGCGTGATCTTAGCGATTGGGATGGCGTCTCCCAATAAATTCCCGGGAGAAGCGCCGTTTCTGGGCCGCGGCGTGAGCTATTGCGCAACCTGTGATGGAATGCTCTACCGGAATGGGAAGAAGGTTACCGTGGTGGGGAAAGCTGAAAATTCGGTGGAAGAAGCCAATTATTTGAATGAAATTGGCTGCCAGGTTACTTTTGTCAGTGATAAGCCCGCATTCGGCTTAAAAGAGGGAATTGAATCGGTGGTGGCAAAACGGTTGGAGGTTATGGGGAAAGACGCGGTGACCGCCCTGAAGGCGGATGATCGGGAGATCCCCAGCGACGGGATCTTTATTCTCCGCAATTCGGTTGCGCCTTCTGATCTTTTGCCCGGGCTGGAACTGGATGGCGGTGCGATCACAGTCAACCGCAGGATGGAGACGTCGGTGCCGGGTGTTTATGCCGCCGGCGACTGCACGGGCCGGCCTCTGCAAATCAGCAAATCATTGGGAGAAGGGCAAAGCGCCGCGTTAAATGCGGCGGAAAGCATTGATTTGGAAAAAAAAGAGGGAAAGTCCGCCCGATGATTTAAGGCGGGGTAAATGTACCCTGCTGGTTCCAACAGCAGTCTCATTTTGATGTCTTCCGTTCCGGTGAAAAGGGGCGCTTTTTTGGAGTTTCTGGTTTTCTCGGCAATGGGAACCTTCTCTTTGTGTGCGGCGTATTTTAAAGAGGAGGAAAAGATGATGGAAATTATAAATCTAACAGAAGCGAATTTTGATACTGTACTGACAACCAATAATCTGATGCTGGTGGACTTTTGGGCGGACTGGTGCGCTCCCTGCCGGCTGATGTCACTAGTACTGGATCGGCTGGCGGAACAATATGGCGATCAGGTAACGATGGCGAAGGTCAATGTAGACCAGGCGCTGGAACTTGCAGTCCGGTTTCACGTTTTGGCTATTCCAACAGTTCTGACCTTTAAGAAAGGGAAGCTGATTGACCGGCAAACTGGTTTTATGCCCGGCAATTTTTATATGGATCTTTTGAATGCAAATCTTACTTAGAAATAAGAAATGGAAAACTGCGTCCGATACCGGACGCAGTTTTCCATTGGATTTCAGATTTGAGATTTTTCATTCGATATCCTGAGGATAAAAGGCACTGGAAGGAAGCGCGTCGGATAGTTCCACAAGGGCGTTGGAAAAGCCGCCGGGTTCCGGACCTGCTTTGGGAGAACAAAGAATGGTCTCCTCATTTTTCCGATTTGGCAGAGAAACGGTAACGCGGGTTTCTCCTTTTTTACTGGTCAAGGCCACCGTTCCGCCACAGAGGGCGGCGGTTTTCCGCACCAATGTCAGCCCAAGGCCAAGCCCGGCCTGCGTCTCGGTGAGTCCGTGTTCTTTCTGGAATCTTGCGAAAACGGTATTTAAAATATGTTCCGGAATACCGGAACCATTATCTACGACGGAAATATAAACCATCCCTTGGGTGACTTTCATATGCAGAAGGATTTCCCCCCCAGCGGGAGTAAATTTCATTGCGTTGGAAAAAAGATGGTAGAGCATGCACTCAAAGTCGGGCGCGCTTCCCCGGATAATATGGCAGCCTTCCGTGCCTTCCTGCCGCAGGGTAATATCCAGCAGCTTTGCCAGCGGGACTGTTTGTTCAGCCACTCGCCGGCAAAGAAGCGCAATGTCTAGATTTTCCAAAGGGGGAACGTCGTCGGGGGATTTGGATGCCTTTTCAAAAGCGGAAAGCGTATTCATGACCCGAATTAGCCGGTAACAATTTTGATTGAAGATAGAAATATACCGAGTGGCTTGGGGATTTTTTGTTTCTTCCAGAAGCGGCGTAATCAAATGGCAGGCGTAGATCAAAGGAGTGATGGAATCCTGCAATTTATTGGTGATGGAAGCCAAAAGCTGAGGCGAGACGCTGTCTTTTTGTAACTTTTGGAGGACCAGGATGGTGCTGTCGTCAATAGAAAACGTATTTACATCATATATACTGCCGGATATTTCGCAGTTGCCGACCGTACTGTGAATGAGAAAATCAGAAAGCGATTCGGGCAGCGGCATTCCAACCTGAATCGGAAGGTTGTTATTTTGCGTATATTCCATAGCCGCTGGATTCAATTCGATGCAAATGGTTCCGTTCACTAAAATAGATGGATGTGAAATTTTCCGAAACAACTGAGAAAAAAGTGTAGCAGTTGACGGTATCATAAAGGCTCCTTTATATGTTTAGATGGCCTGGGTCAGCCGTCATCCTCAATTTATTTTTTGATTTTATTATAGCAGGTGCATGTCCAAATGGCAAGGAAGGATCAGGTGGTTTTAGAGATTATTAGAACAGATGTTTGTTTTTCCCTTCAAAATATGATATAGTAAATTGTGCCGTTCAAGGATTTGCCTTACGTTTCTGAGCGGAACATAAGCGGTGGTGCTTAACGGGAAAAAGACTATCGTTCTATTATCTATTCCAAAAGGAAAAACGTTCGATACAGTTTTTGGGTCCCTGAATCGCTCATAAGGGGGATTTTCCATGAAAAAACAATCCATCAAACAACAGAAGATTTACGAATATATTATGGAGCATGTCTCGCAATTTGGCTATCCGCCAACCGTTCGGGAAATCGGAGAGGCGGTCGGCCTCCGCTCTCCTTCCACGGTGCATTTTCATCTGCGGGCGCTGGAAATGGCAGGTCTTATTGTGAAGGATGCAGGAAAAACCAGGGCAATTACGGTAAATGTTTGTCCGGATGGCGCCTTGCCGGAAGGTAAGACGCAAACGGCGGCCAAGTTTCAAGATAGAAGTGCCGATCCTGGAAGGGTGCGTCCGGCCGCAAAAGGAGGGCGGGATGAAACAATTGCACACTGGGAAGCGGAACCAAACATCGGATTGCCAAAAAATAAAATCCCGTTGCTGGGTCAGGTGATGGCAGGCAAGCCTATTTTGGCACAAGAACTGGTGGAAGACTATTTGGCATTTGATACTGCCGGCCCGCCGGAAGAGTATTTTGCACTTTGCGTCCAGGGAGACTCCATGATCCATGCGGGGATTTTGCCAGGAGACCTTCTGGTGGTCCGGCGGCAGCATATTGCCCGCCATGGGGAAATCGTCATTGCCCTGCTGGAAGACAAGGCGACGGTCAAGCGCCTGTACAGAAAGGATGGGGAGATATTGCTTCTGCCTGAAAATGACGATTACGACCCCATAGACGGCAGTCATGCGGAGATTTTGGGTAAAGTGGAGGGGGTAGTACGGCGGTATTAGCTGAAGTGTTAACCTGCGAGTCCTAAAGCTTTTTTGCAAAACTCCTGAGTACTCAGCTTGCCGCTGCGATTGAATCTGCCCAATAAGAAAAAATGTTCCCCATCTTGAGGGATCTGATTGACAATTTCCTGGCAGGAAAGGCCCGCGCGAAACCCCATATCTGATAGAATCGGGTCGGATTCCTTACAATAAAATCCGTAAGGATACACAAACGTGTTGGGCCTCCAGCCGATGTGGGCCTCAATGCTGTCCTGCAGAGCGTTGATGTCTTTTGTAAAAGCTGCTTTATAATCCGATGTTGTTTCACCGGGGTTGATGCGGCAGCCTTGGCGAACGCCTTTGTTATTGTGAAAGTTGTTGGTATGGTTCTGCACCTCAAATCTTCCGCTTTGCTGCATTTTTTCTACTTGTGGCCAACTCAGGTAAGAATAATCCAGATGATGGTCCGCGGTTTCTGTATACTGGTCGGTATATGAGCCAACGATGGCCACAACCGCCTTCATATTATATTTTTCCAACAAAGGAAGCGCATAAACATAAACGCTTTCAAATCCGTCGTCAAAAGTCAACATTACCGGTTTTTTTGGCAGGGATGCCCCATAATCCAGATGGTTGAACAGATCGGTCATGGTAATGGTTTCATATCCATTTTCTTTTAAATAAACAAGATCATTTTCCAGATTTTTTACAGAAACGGTATAGGCGCTGACCTTGTCGCTTTTTTCGGTGATATTATGATACATAAAAATAGGCAAACGGTTGTTTTCCGCATATGCTTTTTTGATGCACATGCCGCAGTTTAGCATCAAGGCGATGCAAATAAAGAACCCAAGCAGCTTTCGATAACGCAAATTTCTTTCCTCCCGCATTGTTATTCTTCCTATAGTATGTGTTTTCAGAAATGCAACAACTCATGATAATTTTGATAGAATTTCAAAAAAAATCTCTTTCAAAAACAGATTTTTAGGGACGGACGATAGAATCCGGTTTTGCTGGCTGGATAAAATAAAAACCGGGGAAAATCCCCGGTTTTTTTGTAGCTGTTATGAATGGCTGCGAACAAATTCCACGCAGCTTTGCAAATGGAAAACAGGTATTCTGGCAACGGAAGGTTATTTTACTTCGTTTACCAATTTTTCGCCTGCGAGATATGCTTTGAAATTTTGAAGAGTTGTCTCCGCGATAGCCCCCATGGATTCTTCGGTGAAGAAAGCTTGGTGTCCGGTTAAGACGATATTATTATACCCTGCGATTTTCAGCATAGCGTCGTCCGCCATAATTTCATTGGACCGGTCTTCAAAGAAATATTCGTGTTCCTTTTCGCAGACGTCAAGCCCAACGCCGCGGAATTTACCGGCCTTCACCGCGTCCAAAAGATCATTGGTGTTGATCAAACCGCCGCGGGATGTGTTAATCAGGATAACGCCGTCTTTCATCTTGGCAATACTGTCTTTGTTTATCATGTGATTGTTTTCGGGAGTGAGAGGAACATGCAGCGTGATAACATCGGATTTTGCTAACAACTCGTCCAGTTCAACATAGTGCAGGCCGCTGTTTAAGTCCTTATAAATATCATAAGCGATAATATTCATGCCAAAGCCCTGAAGAATCCGCGCCGCAATCTTGCCGATTTTACCAGTTCCCACTACGCCGGCGGTTTTTCCATCCAGAACTGTGCCCATAAGGCCATTGATATTGAAATTGAACTTTGTGGTTCTATTATAGCCAATGTGTGTTTTCCGGTTGACCGTCTGTAAAAGTGCAATTGCGTGTTCCGCAACGGCTGCGGGCGAGTAGCTGGGGACGCGGAGTACCTTAATGCCAAGCTCAGCTGCCTTCTTGAGGTCTACGCTGTCAAAACCGGCGCAACGCAACAGAACAACGCCGATGCCAAATTTGTGAAGCTGCTCCAGTACGGGAGCGGATACTTCATCATTTACAAAACTACAGGTTGCGTCATGACCATCTGCAAGCGACACGGTCTCCGGAGTCAATCTGTGTTCAATGAAGGTAATGTCATATCCCATTTGCTGAGACAGGTTCGAAAATAATTTGCGGTCATAAGGTTTTGTATCAAAAAATGCAATTTTTTTCATTGCGGCGCCTCCTAGCAATTCTTTTGTTTAGATTATGTTTTACGCCTCATGGGTTTGGCGGTTATTCCTTATTGATTTTATATAAATTCCAGGAAAGAATCAAGTGTTCATCTTAAAATTCTATGTTTTCCCGCGTTGTCCGGTCCTTCCAATGGTTTAGGGAGCCGCAGGTAAGGATCCGCATGTTTGCTATGCGCCCCAATGGGCACAGACGCTCATGGCTTTACGTCACAGTAAATAAAAGGAAGACCTCCCATCGCATTTTCACCCGTTACGAGGAACCTGCAGCAGTAATGTCGCGTTTCGCTCAGCAAAGGTGAACATTTGCTACTGCCCAGCCAAAACAGACGGACAGTCGGGAGGTCTTCAATTTTGCTTAAGCCGCCATCTGCAATGAACGGCTACATTGATCGGAAATGCCTAAATTAGCTAGCAGCAGGAGATTCGACAGGAGCTTCGGAAACCACGGGAGAAACATCGTTAGATGTCTGAGGAGCCGTGGAACCTTCGACAGGAGCGGCAGAATCCTCAACAGCGGGAGAGGCAGAAGTAGCAGCATTGTTATTGTCGCCGCAGCCAGCGAAAGCAATACTCATAGCCAATACCATAACCGCCACAGCTACCAGAGAAGCGATTTTCTTAAACATTCTTTACCATCCTTTCCAAATAATGAAAAATATTTATGAACAAAGCCTCGTTACTGATTATGTATGCAAAGCCTTGAGCATAACACAAGAAACAATTCCAAGCATGCGGGACCTGCATCTGACCACTGCCCGAGCAACGGCTGTAATTGGAAACGTGCCTATCCCGCTGAAGCGCTATTTGCCTAACTGATAGCATATTATACCACATCGTGCAAAATAGAACAAGATGCAGTTTTAGGGAAAAAACAATGAAAAGGAAAAAACTAGAAAGCAAGGCGAATAAATAAATCTCTGCAAGTATTTCTTGCCATGATTTGCTTCGTTTTTCGGGGCATTCCTGCATTCTGAATATAAAAACAGATTCTATTTTGTTTTCAAAGTCAATTATCGGTCCGCTGGTTTCCTGCGGATCGTCTGGTTTCCGTTTTTTCCAGGGAATTAAAAAAAGAATTGCGTAAAATAAAAATCCTATTTGACCGCAATGTTAACCACAATGTGCAAAGAATGCAAAAACAGCCGCATTGAAAAAGATGGAAATTTATACAAAAATTTTGTGAAGTTTTGAAATTGTTCTGTACATTGATTCATTACTGTGATACTCTATTAACGTATTGGCCCGGTGATTGGAGACGCCGGGAGAGCTATCGAAAAATGGAGGAATATAAGGATGAAAAGAATGTTTAAGGCGCTGGCACTGACGCTTGCCTTGGTGCTTTGCACCGGCATTGCGGGTTGCACCAGTTCTTCAGCGCCTGCCGCTTCCAAATCTTCCGCCGCAGACGGATCGGCAAAATTTAAGATTCTGGAAGGTTCTCTTGCCACCGAGGAATATGGAATTGGGTTTCGCAAGGGAGACGAGCTGTGCAATATTGTAAACGCGGCGATGAAGGTCTTGAAAGCGGACGGGACGCTTGCTCAGATTTCGGAAAAATGGTTTGGGTCGGACATTACCACCATCCAGCCGGATGCAAAAGCGCTGGACAACGTGAAGTCTGAACCAAGAAATTTTGTCCTTGGGCTTGATGATTCCTTCCCGCCTATGGGATACCGGGATTCCAAGAATCAAATTGTCGGCTTCGACATCGACATGGCCACGGCGGTTTGCAAAAAACTTGGTTGGACATTAAAGCTTCAGCCCATCGATTGGGATGCCAAGGAACTGGAGCTCAACTCCAAAAATATTGACTGCATCTGGAACGGAATGACAATGACGGATGAACGAAAGGCTAGTATGAGCTGCTCCGATCCGTATCTCAGAAACGAGCAGGTTGTGGTTGTAAAGGCGGATTCTGGTTATCAATCCAGCGCGGACTTGGCCGGAAAGTCCCTGGCGCTGCAGACCGGCTCTTCTGCCGAGGATGCGCTGAATAGCCAGCCTGATTTTAAAAAGAGCCTTGGAAAAGTGAATACCTTCGATAACAATATGAATTGCTTTATGGATTTGGAGCAGGGCAGCAGCGATGCGGTATTAGTGGACAGCATTGTTGCGGATTGGTACATAACGACAGGCAACTTGGAGTAACAAAAAGCGCAGATCGAAGGGGTCGCCGTTTTCGGCGGCCCTTCTCTAAAGAGAAACTGGGACGGAGCAGCCGGGCAGCTCCGTTTCCCAATGAGGTAACGGGAGGCCCTTTCAATGGGAAATATCAATCTGCAGGAATTGATGCCTGCCATGTTAAGCGGAACGGTAACATCGCTGAATATCTTTTTTCTGACTTTACTCATTTCGCTTCCACTTGGTCTGCTGATTGCGGCGGGGCGCATGTCAAGATTAAAAATTATCCGCTATCCGGTGCAGGTTTATTTGCTGATTATGCGTGGAACACCGCTGATGCTGCAGCTGTTTTTTTTCTATTTTGGCCCTTATTACATATTGGGCATCAGCGGAACCAGCCGCTTTACCATGGCAATTGTTGCTTTCGGCCTCAACTATACCGCTTATTTTGCGGAAATTTACCGAGGCGGAATGGAAGGGATTCCTTTGGGCCAACATGAGGCTGCCGCGGCGCTGGGGTTTACCAAAAACCAGACATTTTTGAAAATTGTATTGCCTCAGGTAATAAAACGCATTATCCCCCCCATGGGGAATGAATTTATGACGTTGGTCAAAGATACCGCTCTGGCACGTGTGATCGCGGTTTCCGAGCTGTTTGATGTGGCGGCCAAGGCTGCTTCCGGGTCTGTTTCCACGGCGCCGTTCATTGTTGCGGCGGTTTTTTACCTGATTATGAACGCGGCGGTAGGGCAGGCGTTTTCCTTTGCGGAGCGCAAACTGGATTATTATCGGTAAATGGAGGCGGAGAATGATGGAAATTTTGTCGGTGAAGCAAATTTATAAAGCGTTTGGCAGCAGCCAAGTTTTAAAAGATATTTCATTTTCTGTATCCAAAGGCGAAATTTTGGCGGTGATCGGGCCTTCCGGCTCTGGAAAGACGACTCTGCTTCGTTGTGTCAACCAATTTGAGACCATTGACAAAGGGGAAATCACTGTTTGCGGAGAGAAAATGGTTTCTTATAATGGGAAGGAAACGGTCTATGCGGGAAAAGCGCAGCTTCGGAATATTCGTCTTAAAATCGGCTTGGTGTTTCAAAATTTCAACTTGTTTCCGCATTTTACCGTGCTGCGCAATATTACCGAAGCCCCTATGGCAGTTCTGAAAAAAAGCAGGGAAGAAGCGGAATCCACCGCTATGAACCTGCTTGGGAAAATGGGGCTGGCTGATAAAGCAACGCAGTATCCATATCAGCTTTCCGGCGGACAGCAGCAGCGGGTTTCCATTACGAGGGCGATGGCTCTCAGCCCGGAAATTTTATTTTTTGACGAACCGACCTCGGCGCTGGACCCGGAGCTGACCGGAGAAGTGCTGAAAGTGATCCGTGGTCTTGCGGAGGAGCATATGACCATGGTGATCGTTACCCATGAGATGGCCTTTGCAAGGGATGTGGCCGACCGGGTTGTTTTTATGGACGGGGGCGTTATTGTGGAGGAAGGAACCCCGGAACAGGTGTTCGGTTCTCCGCGGGAAGAACGGACGCGGCAATTTTTGCTGCGTTATTCCCAGCAATAAAATCGGCTGCACACAAGATTGCAGCGAGACAGTGTTCTATTTACGGTGCTGTGAAGCGCCTGCAAACAACTGGCGAGGGGTCTGAGGACGGGGCTGGAGCGTGCCGTTTGCAGGCTCCTTTTTATGAAACTTGAGAACGTTTTGCTTTTTGGGTAATTTTCCGTTTTTCGCAAAGAATACGCATATGGCTGAATGCATGAAATCAGAAAGGAGCGGTCATATGAGCGAAAGGGAATATCAGGAAGGGGAAAATCAAGAAAACAATCCACAGGTCCAGCAATCTGGAGGCGGCAGTCAAGCATTTTGTTCCAAGCCGCGCGAACAATCTAAGGCCCCAAACGGGCAGCCTTTCAGCAGTCTCCAAAAAATGGAGGCCTTCCGCCCTTTGGAAAGCGGGAGTATGAATGTGCCGCAAGCAACATGGAGTGCCGGAAAGGAAAACATAAACCGGACAAGTTCTTCTGGCGCTGCCAAAAGGAAAAACGCAAGCCAGCAGACCCAGCCGCGGCGTGCGGGCCGGTTTCTACGCCCCGGAACGCCCCAAAACGCTCTCCCCAGGTTTTCTTCGTTTCGTATGGAGGAGGATCCTCAGATCCAGCAAGACCAGCCAGAAACGCAGTCCCAGCAGCAGATTATCGACATGGCGTCCAGCACCACAAAAACCAGCTGGGGGACTATTCATTGCCTGACTATCGTGGGCCAGGTGGAAGGGCATCAAGTATTGCCGCCTAACAATAAGACAACGAAGTACGAACATGTAATGCCGCTTCTGGCGGCTGTGGAAGAGAGTGAAGAGGTGGACGGCCTGTTGCTGCTGCTCAACACGGTGGGAGGAGACATTGAAGCGGGTCTTGGTATTGCGGAACTGGTGGCCGGTATGAGAAAACCAACGGTAAGCCTGGTTTTGGGCGGAGGTCACTCTATCGGCGTGCCCCTAGCCGTGTCGGCTAAGCGCTCTTTGATTGTCCCTTCCGCGGCGATGACTATTCATCCGGTGCGACTGAACGGGCTGGTGATCGGCGTGCCCCAGACGTTTAATTATTTTGAACGTATCCAAGAGCGGATCGTACAGTTTGTGGTGCACAACAGTAAAGTGAAACGGGAGGAATTTATTTCCTTGATGCTGAAGACCGGAGAGCTGGCGGCGGATGTGGGCAGCGTAATTTATGGGGAGGAAGCGGTGAGAATCGGGCTGATTGACCGAATTGGCGGTCTTTCCGACGCGCTGGACGAGCTTTATCAAATGATTCAAAAGAAATAGATCTGGAAAAAAAAGTGTAACTGTGATACGATACTGGTAAATCAACCGCTCCTTTTGTCATGGTCGCTTTGTGCTTGCCCTGTTGCCGGCCGGAGTTAAAAGATTGCTTTTTTTACTCCGGCCGCTGTGCATGCAATGACCACAAGCGATGACTTTGGTAATTTTCTGGTTAAAAATGCTTTTGATACGTTAAAATAATGTTGATACCGTTGAGAAAGGACGGGTTTTCTATGGCGTCTTCGGTAAAAAACAGATCAGCCGCCGGGGCAAGGAAAGGCCGGAGCTATCGTGGCAAGGGCCGGAAAAGCGGCACTCCATTCCGCAGGGAAGTGGGAGCGGTGGTCTTTTTCTTCCTTTTTGTTTTTTCTTTCTTGGGGTATTTACATATCCAGGCGGTTTTTATCGATCTGTTCTGCGGGGTGATCCAGGGGCTTTTAGGGTTTGGATTTTATGCAATGCCGCCGATGTTTCTCATTTGCAGCGGTATTTTGGCGTTTCATAGAGGAAGGCCGGTGCGCCTGCGCGTTTTCTCCGCGCTGCTGTTGCCCGTGCCGGTGGGCGGAATTTTGCACCTGATTTTCTGCACAACGCCGTATACCTGGTCGCTTTCTCTGCCAGGGACTTTGTATATGGATGGCCTTGCCATGAAGAGCGGCGGTTTGCTGAGCGGCGGCTTAACTATTGGTTTCGTCAAGATATTCAGCAGTGTGGGTACGGCGTTTGTTTTTGTAGTTGCGGTTTTACTGCTTTCATTAATTGTGGCAAACACAACCTTTGCGGATTTGGTGGATGCCATCAGAGACCGGCCGCGCCCGATTCCTTATGAACCGGAACCAGAGCGGGAAAGCAGGGGAGGGCGGAGCGGAACGCGCTTTCCTGGCAGCAGGAAGATGAATATTGATATTCCGGTGGATGATCCGCCGGTGCTCAGGGAAAAAGAGCCTAAAAACAACAGCTCCGGCGGTCTGTTTGATAAAACGCCTCGAGTTCCGACTCCTGCCGAGGTTCTGGCGGCAGGTAAGCCGATGGAGAAACCCAAGACTCAGGCAGAAGAAAGACCCCGGGATGTTCCTGTCCCGAACCAGGCGGAAAAACCGGTGGAACAGATGGAAACCGTCCTCCCGATTTCCAGGGAACCGGCAATTTCGAAGGTAAAAGCGGGAGACGCGGCGGCCGCAGCAGAAGAAGTGTCCAGAAATATTGAAAACGGTTTGGAGAAAAGTGGAGCGGCCTACCAGTATCCTCCTGTGGATCTTTTGGATGAAGGAGGAGCGGGGGTGCCAGAAGGCAGTACGGCGGAACTAAAAAGCAGCATGGCCCGCCTGGAAGACACCGTTCAGAGTTTTGGAATTGATGCAAAGATTGTCAATGTGGTGCGCGGGCCTTCGGTTACCCGGTATGAGCTGGAGCTGGACCGGGGGGTGAAGCTGAACAAGCTGACCAATCTCTCCGATGATATAGCCCTGTCTCTGGGAGCGCAGGGTGTGCGGATTGCGCCCATCCCAAACAAAATTTCCGTTGTGGGCGTGGAAGTGCCCAACAAGCTGGTCAGTACCGTCTGTATACGGGATGTGGTTGATTCTTCGGAATTCCGGAACCATGCCTCAAAGGTGGCTTTTGCCCTGGGAAAGGATATTGCCGGAACCAATATCATCGGCAATATCGCCAAATTGCCTCATTTGCTCATTGCAGGTACCACCGGCTCGGGTAAATCTGTCTGTATGAATTCCCTGATCGTCAGCTTATTGTATAAAGCGACTCCGGAAGAAGTGCGGCTGATTATGATTGACCCGAAGATGATTGAGCTTGGCATTTACAACGGAATTCCCCATTTGCTGATCCCGGTGGTCACCGACCCCAAAAAGGCGGCCGGCGCGCTTCAGTGGGCGGTAACCGAAATGATGAAGCGCTACCGCCTGTTCTCCGAACTCAACGTGCGCGATGTGGCGGCTTATAATATGGCGGCGGCAAAGGACCCGGAGCGGCAGAGGCTGCCCCAAATTGTCATTGTCATTGATGAACTGGCGGATTTGATGCTGGTGGCCGCGAAAGATGTGGAAGAATCGGTTTGCCGTATTGCCCAGATGGCCCGTGCCGCCGGTATGCATTTAATTATTGCCACGCAGCGCCCCTCTGCAGACGTCATTACCGGCATTATGAAGGCCAACATTCCGTCCCGTATTGCGTTTGCCGTGGCCTCCGCTATGGAATCGCGCATTATTTTGGATACGCAGGGTGCGGAAAAACTTGTTGGCAGAGGCGATATGCTTTATTTTCCCCTGGGTGCCGGAAAGCCAATTCGCGTGCAGGGCTGCATGATTACCGGCGAAGAGGTGGAGGAGGTGGCGGCATTCGTCAAAAAAGGAGGAACCGCCGAGTACGCGGAAGATGTCATTCGGGAGATTGAGCAAAACGCTGAAAAGAAGGAAAAAGGAAATGGAGTGTCTTTCTCCGGGGATGAGCCGGAGGATGCGGGAGACGAGCTTTTGCCCAATGCCATTGAAGTAGTGGTGGAGACGGGACAGGCCTCCGTTTCCATGCTTCAGCGAAGACTCAAGCTGGGGTATTCCAGGGCTGCTCGATTGGTAGACCAGATGGAAGAACGGGCCATTGTGGGTCCATTTGAAGGGTCCATGCCGCGCCAACTTTTAATTAGCAAAGAACAGTGGCAGGAGATGCAGATGCGCGGCACCTATATGATTCAGGGCGGAGAAACGGAAGCACAGGAACGGGCGGAATCGGTTGGACTATAAAAATTAAAAATTTTCCTTCCTCATAGTTTTGTTTTTACCGGAGATACTAATAGCGAACGGGAAA
>JAQVYO010000153.1 GCA_028708585.1 Oscillospiraceae bacterium | reverse complement strand
TTCGGGGCTTTTTATTTTGTCTGCCGCAACAGGTAAGCATCGCAGGCCTTTGCGGCATTGCGGCCTTCCGTAATGGCCCAAACCACAAGGCTTTGCCCACGGCGGGCGTCGCCTGCGGCAAATACGCCTTCCGCATTGGTTGCGAAATTGCCGTACTCCGCGCCGATATTGCCGCGCTTGTCTTTTTGGAGCGAAAGTTCGTTTATAATGGTTTCTTCCGATCCCAAAAAGCCCATGGCGATCAAAACCAGCTGGGCGGGATAAACCGTTTCGGAGCCGGGAATTTCTTTGGGAGAGCCGCCGCTCCAGTCCACTTTCACCGTGTGCAAGCAGCGGACATGGCCGGTTTGATCCGATTCGATTCTCTTGGTCATGACACAGTATTGCCTGGGATCGCTGCCATATAGCGCGATTGCTTCCTCCTGTCCGTAATCGGTGTGGCAGATCTTGGGCCATTCCGGCCAGGGGTTTTGGGGTCCCCGCGTCAAGGGGGGTTGTGGCATAATCTCAAGCTGGGTGATGCTTTTGCAGCCGTGACGGATGGAGGTGCCGGCGCAGTCCGTTCCAGTGTCTCCGCCGCCGATGACCACAACATCTTTTCCGGCGGCCGAAATGTTTTTCCCGTCTGTCAGCTGGGAATCCAGAAGGCTTTTGGTATTGGCCCTCAGAAAATCCACGGCAAAATGAATGCCTTTGCAGCCGCGGCCCTCCGCCGCCAGGTCGCGGGGCCGGGTGGCGCCGGTACAAAGGACCACCGCATCGAATTCCTTTCTCAGATGCTCCGCCGGAACGGATTTGCCAACCTCAACGCCGGTGCGGAACACAACTCCTTCCGCTTCCATCAATTTAACCCGGCGCAGCACCACGTTTTTATCCAGCTTCATGTTGGGAATGCCGTACATGGTCAATCCGCCGGGGCGGTCCGCCCGCTCCAATACCGTGACGCTGTGCCCCATTTTGTTGAGCGTGTCGGCACAGGCAAGGCCGGAAGGCCCGGAACCGACCACGGCTACCGTTTTCCCTGTGCGCGTCTCAGGGATGCGGGGCTGAATCCACCCCTGTTCAAAGGCATAATCAATAATTGCACGTTCATTGGTCTTGGAAGCAACCGGCTCCCCGTCCATGCCCACCGTACAGGCGCCTTCGCACAGAGCGGGGCAAACCCTTCCGGTAAATTCGGGAAAGCTGTTGGTTTTTAGGAGCCGCTCCAGCGCTTTTTTCCACATACCCCGGTAGACCAATTCATTCCATTCGGGAATCAGATTGTTGAGGGGGCAGCCGGAAGCGGCGCCGCCCATCATTAAGCCGGAGTGGCAGAAAGGGGTTCCGCAGTCCATGCAGCGGGCGCCCTGCAGTCTTTGTTTTTCCAGGGGGAAAGAAGTCCTGAATTCCTTCCAGTCCCGTATCCGATCCAATATGGGGCGATCGGGAGGAAGCTCCCTTGCATATTCTAAAAATCCTGTCGGCTTTGCCATTTTCAAACCCTCCCTTTAATTGCCGCTCAAACGGGCTGTATCCTGATGATTGACTTCAAAGGCCACCATCAGCGCATCGTCCCCCGTGTAGCCTTCCCTGTGCGCCTTGGCAATTGCCTGCATCATACGCTTATAGTCGTGGGGAATCACACATACGAATTTCGCAAGAGAGAACGCCCATTGATCCAGCAATTTTTTGGCCTTTTGGCTGCCAGTGTAATGGAAATGGTTTTCAATCATTTCTTTCAGTTCCGCCGCACCCTCCTGATTCAAGCTGGAAAGTTCCACCATTTCATTGTTGCAGCGGCTCCTAAATGTTCCGTCCTCATCGTAGACATAGGCAATACCACCTGACATGCCGGCGGCAAAGTTCCGGCCGGTGGGGCCGATGACGGCAACCCGTCCGCCGGTCATATATTCGCAGCCATGGTCGCCCACTGCTTCCACAACCGCCCGAACGCCGCTGTTCCGTACGCAGAACCGCTCGCCCGCCGCGCCGCAGATATAGGCTTCGCCGCTGGTGGCGCCATAGAAAGCGACGTTTCCGGTAATCATATTTTCGTCCGGAGCAAAGGCGGCTTTTTTAGGCGGGAACATAATGATGCGGCCGCCGGAAAGGCCCTTGCCCGTGTAGTCGTTGGCGTCTCCGCTTAGAATCATGGTGATCCCTTTGGGGACGAATGCGCCGAAGCTCTGGCCGGTGGAACCGGTGAAATGGAGGGTGATGGTGTCGTCCGGCAGGCCGTCGAATCCATATTTCCGCGTTAGCTCGCTGCCCAAAATCGTTCCGACCGCCCGGTCCGTATTTTTTACCGGAACATCCGCTTCCACGCGCTGCCCCTTTTCAAGAGCTGGCTGGCAGAGATTCAGCAGCAGCTTGCGGTCCAGCGTCTGGTCCAGATTATGGTTTTGAGAAATAGTGCAGTACAGCGGTTCGCCGGCGGGAACTTCGGGTTTATATAAAATGGGGGATAAATCCAGGCCCTTTGCTTTCCAGGAAGAACCGGAAAGATCGGTTTCCAGCAGGTCGGACCGGCCCACCATTTCATTGATGGTGCGAATGCCAAGAGAAGCCATAATTTCCCGCAGTTCCTGGGCCACAAAGTGCATGAAGTTTATGACATATTGAGGGTCGCCTTTGAATCTGCAGCGCAGCGCCTCATTTTGAGTTGCGATGCCCACAGGGCAAGTATCCAGGTTGCAGACACGCATCATGACACAGCCCAGCGTGACCAGAGGAGCGGTGGCAAAACCAAATTCTTCCGCGCCCAGCAGGGCGGCAATGGCCACATCCCGTCCGGTCATCAGCTTTCCGTCCGTTTCCAAAACGATCCGGCTTCTCAAGTTGTTCAGAAGAAGCGTCTGATGGGTTTCGGCCAGACCCAGCTCCCAAGGCAGGCCGGCGTGCCGCATGCTGGTTCTGGGAGAAGCTCCAGTACCGCCGTCATATCCGCTGATCAGCACTACATCGGCAAGCCCCTTTGCAACGCCGGCGGCAACGGTGCCGACGCCGGCTTCGGAAACCAGCTTGACATTGATCCGCGCCTGGGGATTTGCGTTCTTCAGGTCGTAAATAAGCTCCTTTAAATCCTCGATGGAATAGATATCATGGTGAGGCGGGGGAGAGATGAGACCGACGCCGGGCGTGGAATAGCGTACCTTTGCAACCCAAGGGTAGACCTTGCGGCCGGGCAGCTGGCCGCCCTCGCCGGGTTTTGCCCCCTGCGCCATTTTGATCTGGATTTCTTTGGCGCTGACTAAATATTCGCTGGTGACGCCGAACCGTCCTGAGGCCACCTGTTTGATAGCGCTGCACCGGGAATCGCCGTTTGCGTCGGGAATATATCTTGCGGGGTCTTCTCCGCCTTCTCCGGTGTTGCTTTTGCCGCCGATCCGGTTCATGGCGATGGCCAGCGCTTCGTGCGCCTCTTTGCTGAGGGAGCCAAAAGACATGGCGCCCGTTTTAAAGCGCTTGCAGATCGATTCCACAGACTCGACTTCTTCCAAGGAAATAGGGTTGGCCGCGATCTTGAATCGCATCAGAGAACGCAGCGTACATTGCTGCTGTCCCTTTTTGTTGACGAGGTCGGAATATTCCCGAAACAGATGGTAGTTTCCGCTGCGGCAGGCCTGCTGCAACGTGTGGATGGTTTCCGGGTTGAACAGATGGTACTCGCCGCCCCTCCGGTACTGGAACCGTCCGCCGCTGTCCAGCTCCTTGCCGCCTCCGCGTTGATCAAATGCGTCGGCATGGCGCAGGGCGGCTTCCTTTGCAACCTCCGCAAGTCCCATGCCGCCCACGGGGGAGGGGGTTGAAGTAAAGTACCGGTTTATCAGGCTGGCGCTGAGGGCCACCGCCTCAAAAATTTGAGCGCCCATATAACTTTGAATGGTACAAATGCCCATTTTAGACAGAATTTT
>JAQVYO010000023.1 GCA_028708585.1 Oscillospiraceae bacterium | reverse complement strand
GACGATGCTGACCTTGGCAACGCGGTCGCTGACCGTCATATTCTTAAATTTCAAGGATTCCTTGCTGTCCTCCAGCGTCTGAATGGCGGCGGGCAGGTCGCTTTTGGAGATGGTAAAGCTGATGTCCTTGGTTTCGTCCCGGCCGATAGACTGCAAAATGATATCCACATTGATGCTCTGTTTTGCCAGCAGGGAAAACACTTTAAAGGCGATGCCCGGTTGGTCTTGGAGGCCCACTAAAGCGATCCGGGCAATATTCTTGTCTTTGGCCACGCCGCTCACATGCGATTTTTCCATCTTTTTCACTACCTCCCTAACTTTGGTTCCCGGCTGGCCGGAAAAGCTGGAGATTACCTCCAGATTGACGCCGTATTGCTTTGCCAGTTCGACGGAACGGTTGTGCAGCACCTGCGCGCCTAAAGTGGCAAGCTCCAGCATTTCGTCGTATGTAATTTCGTCCAGCTTCCGGGCGCCCGGAACGGTGCGGGGGTCGGCGGTATAAACGCCGTCCACATCGGTGTAGATCTGGCAGAGTCCGGCATGGAGTTCCGCCGCCAGCGCCACGGCGGAGGTGTCGGAACCGCCCCGGCCCAACGTGGTGATATCGTCGAATTTGTTGACGCCCTGGAAGCCGGTGATAATAACGATATTGCGTTTGTCCAGCTCCGCCAGAACCCGTTCGCTCTCAATGCGCTTGATGCGGGCATTGCTGTAGGCGGAGTTGGTTTTTACGCCGCATTGCCAGCCGGTCAAAGAGACGACCGGAAACCCCAGGGATTCCACCGCCATGGCGCACAGGGCCACGGAAATCTGCTCCCCGGTGGAAAGCAGCATATCCATCTCCCGCTTGGACGCCTTTTCGTTGATCTCCCTGGCCTTCTCCAGCAGGTCGTCGGTGGTGTCTCCCTGGGCGGAAAGAACCGCCACCACGTTTTTCCCCTGCCGGTATGTTTGAGTGATGATTCTGGCCACGTTTCGGATGCGCTCGGCGTTGGCCACCGAAGTGCCTCCGAATTTTTGTACCACAAGTTCCATAGTTGCTTTTACCCCCAAACTGCCGCGAACGAAACGGAACAAACCGCCGCGGCAGAAATTCCTATCTTTCTGTTTATTGTATGTTGGAAGGGGGAAATCGGGCCTTGGCCCCGGCTCATTTCCCGCTTCCGGCTCTTATTTGGCAGATCTTAATTCAAAACCCGGATGATGCTTTGCGCCGGAAGGTCTCCCAGGCGGCGCAGCAGCTCCGGCCGGGTCATGGGCCGGGTGAGAAAAGCGGTTTCTTCCGCGGGCGCATCCTCCCGGCGCAGGAAATGTGCCTCGCCAAAAGCGCGCCGCGCCTTTGGTTCCGGAAAAGCCCCCCGGATATACCAGCCGGTTTCCACAGTGTCGGAGGAAACCGCCGCGTCATCCCCGCCGGGGCCCCAGGTTAAGTATTTTTTGGACTGCATATGTCGGGCGGCATCCATCACGTCCGCCACAACGGCGCTGGCGGTGGGCAGCTTACCCGCTCCCGGCCCGTAGAACATGACTTCGCCGATGGCGTCCCCTTTCACCATAATGCCGTTGAACACATCCTCCACGTTGGCAAGGGGACTGTCCTGATTCACCAAGTGGGGCGCCACATAGGCGCAGACTTTTTTGTCCGGCCGCAGCATGGCCCGGCCCAGAAGCTTGATCTTCCGGCCGCCTTCCCCGGCGCAGCGCACATCCTCCAGCGCGATATGGGTGATGCCTTCCGTGTCCGCCTGGCGGGGATAAATGTGCCGGCCGAACGCAAGGGAGGCCAAAATGCAGATTTTCCGGCAGGCATCGCGCCCTTCGATATCGGCGGAGGGGTCCCGTTCAGCATAGCCCTTTTCCTGGGCTTCCCGCAGCGCCAGATCAAAGGGAAGGCCCGCCCGGATCATCCGGGTCAGGATATAATTGGTGGTTCCGTTTAAAATCCCGCAGATTTCGGTCAGGCTGTTGGCGGCAAGGCATTGGCTGATGGGCCGGATGATGGGAATGCCGCCGCCTACGCTGGCTTCAAACAGGTAATTTAAATTGTTCCGCCGGGCAAGCTGCAAAAGCTCGTAGCCGTGTTCCGCCACCAGCTCCTTGTTGGATGTGACCACGTTTTTTCCGGCTTTCAGCGCCCGCCGGGTGTAGTCCAGCGCCGCGCCCACGCCGCCGATGGTTTCCACCACCACTTCCACCTCCGGGTCGTTTTCGATGATGGAAAAATCCTGAACGATCAGATCCCGGAAGGGGCTGTCGGGGTAGTCGTGCCTTGCCAGAATATATTTGAGCCGAATGGGAGTCGCCACCTTTTCCGCGATTGAGCCGGAATGCCGGGCGATCACCTCCGCCACGCCGGAACCAACCGTTCCAAACCCCATGATTGCAACCTGAATCAATTGCTTCACCTCCATGTAATCTAAAACCCAAAAAAGAATCGGTCAAAACGAGAGAAGGAGAGCCTTGTGTCTCCGAAAGAACGTCCCGCTTCAGGAAAGCCGCGCTTTTTAAAGGCGCCCCCGTAAGCCCTTTGGGCGCTGCCGCGTTGGTTTATCCCGCCAGAATCTCCATTTGAACCATGCCATAAAGCGCGGACGCTTCCTGCAAAAGCCCTTCCACCGGGCCTCTCATCTCGGATGTGGCCGCCGCGATGGTGACAGCCGCGCACCCGTCGGTGGGAATGTTTTGGTTGATGGTTAGAACATTTGCTCCATAACCGGCGAACAACGTGAGGATAGAAGACAAAACCCCCGGCTCATCCCGCAATAGGCCTTGAAAGGTTACGATATGGCCGCTCATCATATCGCTGAAGGGCCGGATGGCGTCCTTATATTTATAAAACGCGCTGCGGCTGATGCCCACCTGCGCCGTGGCTTCATGAACGGTCAGGGCGTCTCCCGTCTCCAAAATCCTTTTGGCTTCCGCCACTTTCAAAAAAATGTCCGGCAGGGCCTGCCCTTCCACAATGTAATATTTGGGTGCTTTGCTCACCATTTTCGCCTCCTTTGGGGAGAATGGCCCGGCCTGTCTCCCCTGCAAGGTCATTTGTTCACATATGAAATCCATTGTAACACGTCTCCCCACAAGGCGCAACTTTTTTTGTCCGGAAAAAGCAACAATATTTGCGGTGGATTTGGGAATCTTTTAACAAAAAAATCAGAAAAGGCCAAAAGATCCCGGAAAAACAAAGGAAATCGAGCGCCGGGCGGCTTCATTCCGCGTTTGCGCCGTGGGGACGCGGGAAATTTCCGGACGGACTTGCCTTTTGGGCATGGCTTTTGTATAGTGAAGGAAGCGAAGAAGATAAAGGGAGGTGTTTGGATGCGGATTATGGCCATCGATTATGGCGATGCCCGCACCGGCCTTGCCATTTCCGACCCTACGGGGGTTTTGACCGGGCCGGTGAAGACCATCGTTTCCCGCAAGCGGGAAGAGGCGGCAAAAGAAATCTGCGCGGTCGTCCGGGAATACAACGTTGCCCTTCTGGTTTTGGGGTATCCCAAGAATATGAACGACACTTTGGGAGACCGGGCCAAAAAAAGCGAGGAGTTTGCCGTGCTCCTGCGGGAGGAAAGCGGCCTGCCCGTGGTCCTCTGGGATGAACGCCGCACGACCGTGGACGCTCACCGGATTTTGTCTCAGCAGGGGGTGCGGGGGAAAAAGCGGAAAGCGAAGGTGGACGCGCTGGCC
This sequence comes from Oscillospiraceae bacterium, assembly GCA_028708585.1. Taxonomy (GTDB): domain Bacteria; phylum Bacillota; class Clostridia; order Oscillospirales; family Oscillospiraceae; genus RGIG529. Next base: position 12,759 of record JAQVYO010000023.1, on the reverse strand, counting down.
GCGGCCCTGATTCTGGAGGGATTTCTTGCCTACCGGAAAGAGCACAAAGAAGAGGACGGAGAAGGCGGTTTCCATTGAAAAACGGCACGCGCTCCCGGGGGAGGGCAAAACCGAAGCTCCGCCGCCTTTTGGGCGGCGGAGCTTCGGTTTTCTAAAAGGCCGGGCCGGGTTTTATTTCCGCCGTGCGCGGGACATTCTGAAGGCCTTGTGCGGGGCCGAGATTTTTTTGGCCCTATTTCCTGATTGGGCGGCTTTTCCCGAACAGCTCGATAGCGCCGGTAATCAAAAGAAAGACGCCGAAGCATTTTTTCAGTACCGAGACATCCAGGCCGGTTGCAAAGAAGGCGGAAACGGCGGTGAGGCAGACGCCGCTGAGGACGGCTGGCAGGATGGCTTTTTTTTCGATAAACCCGTTTTTGATATGAAAGTACAAGGACGCTAAGGATGTGGGCAGGAAATACAGCAGATTGATGCCTTGGGCGGTCTGCTGGCGGATTCCCGCGAATACCGCCATGTAAATCAACAGCAGCGTGCCGCCGCCAACGCCGAATCCGGAAAGGACGCCGGCCAAAACGCCTGCCAGCACGGCGATGAGAAAGTCCATTTGATTCCCCCTTGCGCCTTTTTTGGCCCCGAACGCTCCCGGGGGCTACAGAAGAGATTTGATACCCGCATACAAAATCAAAACGCCAAAAATCCGCCGCAGCCAGTTTGCCGGCACCTTCCGAAACACTTTCCCGCCCAGAAATCCGCCCAAAAGGCCGCCCAGCAGATAGGGAAGAGCGGAGAGAAGAGAAATGTCCGCCCGCATGAGGTACACCGCGGCGGACACAGCGCACAGGGGCAAAATGACGGCCACCGAAGTGGCGAAAGCCCGCCGCTCTTCCAGACCGATCCAGTGGGTGAGCAGCGGAACCAGCACCATGCCGCCGCCGCCGCCGAAAAACCCGTTGGCGATGCCTGCCAGGCCGCCGGCGACGGCATATTTGGCCGTTTCTGGCAAACGCAAGAAAAACCCCCCTTTCATCGCCTTAGTTTCGGCGGCAAAGGAGGGTTTTATCCTCATTTGAGGGATCATTTTCCCGGCCCGGGGAAAAAACGAGGGCGGGAAACCGCTTTTTGCGGCTTTTTTAAGGAAGGCCCGGCCCGTTTTGGGCGGATCCGCCGCCCTGCTGTGCCGGCAGAACGCCGGTTTCCGGAATGCTCGGATCCTCAAACACTTTCCGGAAAGCGCCCGCGTCCATGGTTTCGTTTTCCAGCAGGTAGTTTGCGATGATCTCCATTTTGGACAGGTTCCGGCGGAGGATATCCTCGCACTGGGCATAGGCCTTGTCGATGATGGATTTGACCTCCTCGTCGATGATGGCGGCCACCTCTTCGGAGTAGGCGCGGGTTTGAGCCATGCTGCGGCCGATAAAGATTTCGTCATGGCCGGATTCAAAGGAGATGGAACCCAGGCGGCGGCTCATGCCATAGACGGTGACCATTTTCCGGGCAATGGCGGAGGCCCGGCGGATATCGTCGGAAGCGCCGGTGGAAATGTCACCCAGCACCATTTGTTCGGCGACCCGTCCCCCCAAAAGGGAGACGATCTGTTCGAACATTTCGTTTTTGGAGATAAAACTTTTATCTTCCTGGGGCAAAAAGATCGTCATGCCCCCCGCTTTCCCTCTGGGCACGATGGAGATCTGGTGCACCGGCGGGTGGGTTTTCAGGTTGCGAATCACCACCGCGTGGCCCGCCTCGTGATAGGCGGTGAGCCGGCGCTCGTGCTGAGTGACCACCTTGCTTTTCTTTTCCGGGCCCGCCAGCACTTTTATCATGGATTCCCGCAGGTCGCTCATGCTGATAAACCGCTTGTTTTTCCGGGCGGCCAGAAGCGCCCCCTCGTTTACCAGGTTTTCGAGATCCGCCCCGGTGAAGCCGGTGGTTGCCTTGCCTAAAACGGCAAGATCCACGTCTTCCGCCAGGGGTTTTCCCTTGGTGTGAACCTGCAAAATGGATTCCCGGCCCTTCATGTCGGGCATGCCCACATAAACCTGCCGGTCGAACCGGCCGGGGCGCAGAAGAGCGGGATCCAGAATATCCGGCCGGTTGGTGGCAGCGATGACAATGACGCCGTCGTTGTTGCCGAAGCCGTCCATCTCCACCAGAAGCTGGTTAAGGGTCTGCTCTCGCTCGTCGTGGCCGCCTCCCAGGCCCGCGCCCCGCTGGCGGCCCACGGCGTCGATTTCGTCGATAAACACAATGGAAGGCGCGGCCCGCTTGGCCTGATCAAACAAATCCCGCACCCGGGACGCGCCCACGCCCACATAAAGCTCCACAAAGTCGGAACCGGAAATGGAAAGAAACTGCACGCCCGCCTCGCCGGCCACCGCCTTGGCGATGAGGGTTTTGCCGGTGCCCGGAGGGCCAACCAGCAGGACTCCCTTGGGAATGCGGGCGCCCAAGGCGATGAAACGCTTAGGGTCCCGGAGGTATTCCACGATTTCCTGAAGCTCTTCTTTTTCCTCGTCCGCTCCCGCCACGTCCGCAAAGGTTTTTTTGTTCTTTTCATCGCTGGCATTTTTAGTGCGGGCTTTGCCGAAGCGGGCGGTTTTGTCCACACCGCCCGCCGCGGTGCGGTTGAACATAAAATACCAGATCAGCGCCATGATGATAATCAGCGCGATATATGGAATAAACGACATCCACCATGGGGCCTGGAAGCCCGGCGGATAATCATAGCTTGTGATAGTCCCGTCCTTATACTGTTGGTCAATCAGCGTATGCATGTCGTTATAAAAGGTGCTGTAGTCGGAAAGCTCGTATGTGACGGTGTATTTCCCGTTGATGGGTTCCCGCAGAGTCAGGATCAGCGTTTTGTCGCCCTCCACCACGAATTTCTCCACCTTTTTCATTTCAAACAGGTCCCGCACCCCGGAATAGGTCAGGCTGTCGGAGGAGTTGGTCTGACGGAGGATGTACACGGTGCTGATGAGGATGATGAAGATCAGAGCATAAAAGCCAATGTCCCGCAGACTGATTTTTTTCAAAAGTAAACCACATCCTTATCTGTAAAAGGGGTTGGAAAGCCGCTGGAAGCGGCAAAACCCCCCCCGTTTGAAATCCGCCGGTGCGGAAGGCGGAAAGGCAAAGACACGGGCGGATTTGCCGCCCCGGAGAAAAGCCACAGTATCAAATATAATCCCAAACGGCCGGTTCCATGCACCGGAAAGAAAAAAAGATGAACCCGGCGCAAATTTTGTCCGGGAAAAAAGGGGAACAGCCATTTTGGCAAAACGCTGCCGCAAAGCCTATTTTCCCTCGCCGCCGTAAACCTGGGGTTTTAAAATGCCGATATAGGGAAGGTTCCGGTACCGTTCCGCATAGTCAAGGCCATATCCCACCACAAACTCGTCGGGCACCACAAAGCCCCGGTAATGGACCTCCACCGGCTTTGTGCGGCGGCTGGGCTTATCCAGCAGCGTGCAAAGGCGCATGGACCGGGGGCTTCGGGCGGAAAGGGTCTTCATCAGGTAACTCAGCGTATTTCCGCTGTCCAGAATATCCTCCACTATCAAAATATTCTTCCCCGCGATATCGTCGCTCAGATCCTTGGTGATCTGGACGGCGCCGGAGCTTTTGGATTTTTTCCCATAAGAGGAGACCGCCATAAAATCCACCGTGCAGGAAATGGTAAGGCAGCGCACAAGATCCGCCATAAAAATAAAAGAACCCCGCAAAACGCTGATAAGCATCAGGGACTGCCCCGCGTAATCCCGGTTGATTTCCCCGGCGATTTCCCGGATGCGGGCGGCAAGTTCTTGTTCGGACAGCAGGACGCGTTCAATGTCGTTGTGCATCATGGTTTTCGATCCCTTCCATCACAAGTTTCAGGGCGAAGTCGCCGGGCGCCGCCGCAAATGCCTTGTCCGGCCCGAAGCCGGCCACCGCGGCAACGCGGTCCCCCGCCGAAATCACGGGAATCAGCTCCCGCAGATGCCTTGGAACCTTTTCGTCAATCATCAGTTTTTTCAGCGAGCGGGAGCAGGAGCGGTGAGGCAGGGAAAGCCGGTCGCCCGGCGCCCTTGGGCGCACCTGCAAAGGTGCGGCTATTATATCATACTTCAGCCAAAAAGTATTGCCCGATTGCAAATTTCCATCCTGCATTTTTCCAAGGGAGGAAAAGATGTGAAAGGGCGCGCCGGGAATTGCCGTTTCCCCGGTATAGTTTAAAAGGGCGGGGGAAAAGGTCTGGGGCCGGGGGGGCGCCGTTGTGAACAGCAGGTCTCCATAATCCCGGCGGACGGTAACGCCGCCCGGCAAAGAAATCCGGGCGGAAGGGCGCTCCCCTTTGCAAAGGTCCAAAATGGCGGCGATGTGGGCGGCGCCCACATCCTGGAGCCCGGCTCCGGCGGAGTGGAGCGCCGTCCGGATCAGCCGGGAAGAAACGGCCTTGGGAAGGTCTTTCAGCACATTTGCCGCGATGCGGCGGCTTTTCCCTTCCGCCACAATGAAATGCGCGTATGGTTCCGCTTCGCCCTCGATAAAGGCGAGGTCCGCCCGCAAAGAGGCGGCGGCGGCGGCCATGGTTTCGTTGAGGCGGGGGTTGAGCGACCGCAGAACGGGCAGCGCTTCCTGCCGCAGCCGGTTGCGGGTAAAGGACGGGTCCCGGTTGCTTTCATCCTCCCGGTGAGAAAGGCCGCGCTCCTTCAGATAGGCGGAAATTTCGCTGCGGCTGGTGGTCAGAAGAGGGCGGACGATTTCCTCCCGCCGGGGCGGAATGCCGCAGAGTCCCCGCAGGCCGGACCCCCGCACGAGGCGCATCAGAATGGTTTCCGCATTGTCGTCGGCGGTGTGGGCGGTGGCGATCAGGCTGGCGCCGGTCGCCTGTGCCGTCCGCCTTAAAAAGGCGTAACGCAGCGCCCGGGCGGTTTCCTCCAGGCCGCGGCCCTTTTCCCGGGCCTTCCGCACATCGCCCCTGCCCGCATAAAACGGGATGCCCCACGACAGGCACAAAGACCGCACAAACGCTTCGTCCCCATCGGAAGCATCCCCCCGGAGCATATGATTAAAATGTGCCGCCGCAAGCCGGAATCCCATAGAGCCGGAAAGGGCCTGGAGCAAGTGAAGCAGGCAGACCGAGTCGGCCCCGCCGGAGACCGCGCAGAGCACCAGCTCGTCCCGGGGGAGCATACCATACTCTTCCGCCAGCTGAATGGCCTTTTGCATTGCAGATTACTCCTCCTTGTGCTTCCAGTCAACCCCTGAAAATATGGTAAACTCGGGAATCCATTGCAGATCCACCGTTCCGGTTTCCCCGTGCCGGTTCTTGGCCACAATGCATTCCGCCAGATTGTGGGTGTCGGAGTCTTCGTTGTAATAATCTTCCCGGTACAGAAACAAGACGATGTCGGCGTCCTGTTCGATAGCGCCGGATTCCCGCAGATCGGACAGCATGGGCCGCTTGTCCTTCCGGGCTTCGTTGGCCCGGGAGAGCTGGGACAGGCATAAAACCGGCACGTTCAGCTCTTTGGCCATGATCTTCAAAGAACGGGAGATGTCCGAAACCACCTGCTGCCGGTTTTCTCCGTTGTAGGAACGGGAGGAGGGGCCGGCGCTCTGCATCAGTTGGAGATAGTCGATAATCACAAGCCCCAGGTTTTCCACCCGGCGGCATTTGGCGTTCATATCCGCCACGGACAGGCTGGGGTTGTCGTCAATCCGCAGATCGGTCTGATTTAAGACGGCGGTGGCGGCCGCGATTTTGCTCCAGTCTTCTTCGGAAAGACGCCCGGTGACCAGTTTTTTGTTATCCACAAAGGCTTCGTTGGACAAAAGACGCATAGCCAGCTGCTCCCTGGACATTTCCAGGGAGAAAAACACCACCGTCTTTCCCGCGTGCTTGCCTGCGTGCAGCGCGATGTTCAGGGCCAGGCTGGTTTTACCCATGCCAGGCCGGGAGGCGATGAGAATGAGGTCCGACCGGTTGAGGCCGGAAATGCATTCGTCCAGGTCGGACAGGCCGGTGGAAAGGCCGGGAATGGCCGAATCCTGCTTGGCAAGCTCGGCCAGCCGGGCGTAAACTTCCAGAATCACGGCGGAAATGTGGTACAGACCCTGGGTGTTTTTGCCGCTCCGCAGGGCATAAATTTTCCGCTCCGCCGCTTCCAGCACATCGGAAGCGGACGCCCCTTCCCCCACCATGGAGGTGATGGCGCCCGCCGCTTCTGAAAGCTGCCGCAGCAGGGACTTATCCTTTATAATGGCGGCATATTCCTTCACGTTAGCGGCGGTTGGGGTGACCTCCATCAGCTGGAGGAGGTAGCCGGGGGAGCTGTTTTCCTGATAGACCCCGTTTTGCCGCATTTGTTCCAGAACAGTGACCGGGTCGATTTTTTTGGAGAAGGAAAACATTCCATAAATGGTTTCAAAAATCTCCCGGTTCTGCTGCAAATAGAAATCGTCCGGCTTTAAAAGCTCGATGATTTCGGGAATGCACCGGGCGTCGATCAGCATGGAGCCTAAAACCGCCTGCTCCGCTTCCAGGCTGTGCGGCATCTGCCGCGTAAGCAGTTCATCCATGATGGTTCCCTTTCCTCCCCCGAACCCCGCCGTTTATTTTTCTTCCGTCACCATCAGGTGGATGGCGCCCACAACCCCGTGCCCCAACCGGCATTTCAGCTCGTAAGCGCCGAAATTTTTGATAGGCTCCTCCTGGATGATTTTATTTTTTTCAACGGCGATCTGGTGCTGGCTCAAAAGGCAGTCCGCGATTTCCTTGGACGTGACGGCGCCGAACAGCTGCCCTCTCTCGCTGGCCCGGGCGGGAACCTTGACTAAGCAGGCCTGGAGCTTTTCCGAAAGCTCCAAGGCCGTTTCCTTTTCCTTCTGCTCCCGGTCTTTTCGGGCTTTTTCCTGCTGGCGCATGACGTTCATGGCGTCGGCGGTGGCTTCCATCGCCAGTTTCCGGGGCAAAAGGTAGTTTCTGGCATATCCGTCGGAAACCTCCAGCATCTGGCCTTTTTTCCCGTGACCTTTCACATCCTGCTGTAAAATGACTTTCATATTGAAACCTCCCAAAATTGATACGGGCAGTATGAAACACCCTGCGCCGCGCGGCGGCGGATTACGCTTCGTCAAAATATTCGTCAATGGCTTTGATGAGGCGGCTGACCGCTTCCTCTAAGTCAATCTCCCGTATCTGGGCGCCTGCGGTGGCGCTGTTGCCGCCGCCCCCCAGCTTTTCCGCGATGATCTGCACGTTGGTTTCTCCCATGGAGCGGGCGGAAAGCAGGACGGAATTTCCGTCGGGATACAGGACGAAGGAGGCGTCCACCCCCGCGATGTTCAAAAGTTCGTCCGCCGCCTGGGCGGCGATGATCCGGCTGGCAGCCTGATTGGCCGCGGCAATGGCGATGGTTTTCCGGTAAATCCGGGCGCTGCGGATGATGTTGTACCGGGCGACGGTGCCTTCTAAATTGTTTTGGAAATATTTTTTGACCTGAGTGGGGTCGGCCCCCGCTTTCCGGAGAAACGCCGCGGCTTCAAAGGTGCGGCTTCCGGTGCGGATGGAAAAGCTCTTGGTATCCAGAACGATGCCGCAGAGCAGCGCTTCCGCTTCCGCCCGCAGCAGATCCTTCGGCTCCGCAAGATACTGCAGAAGCTCGGTGACAAGTTCGCTGGCGGAAGAAGCGAAAGGCTCATGGAAATTGAGGGCGGCGTCCGGAATATAGGTGGCCGCCCGCCGGTGGTGGTCGATGACCGCCACCCGGTTGCAGGTCTGCAGCAGATCGGGGCTGATGACCTGTTCCGGGCGGTTGGTGTCCACCACGACCAGGAGGCTGCGGGTGTCGGCCAGCACCAGCGCATCCTGAGCGGTAATAAAAGTCTCTGTGTATTCGGGAATTTCCAGCATACGGCTGGTGAGGTCTTCCGCCAGATTGTTATTGCCGTCCAGTATAATAAAGGCCCGGCCGCCCAGTTTCCGGGCGATGGCGCAGATGCCGACGGCGGACCCGATGCAGTCCAGATCGGGCACGGCGTGCCCCATCACAAAGATATAAGAGGCGTCGCTCATCAGCTTGCCCAAAGTGCTTGCCATCACCCGGGATTTCACCTTGGTATGCTTTTCCGTCTCCTTGGAGCGGCCGCCGAAAAATTCAAACTGATACCGGTTTTTGACGACCACCTGGTCGCCGCCCCGGGAAAAGGCCATTTCAATGGAAAGGGTGGCGTACTGGAACAGATCGCCCATGGAGTCCCCGTCGATGCCGACGCCGATGCTGACGGTGGCTGCGATTCCGTTGGCGCTGACCACGCTCCGCACCTCGTCCAGAAGGCTGAATTTTTTCTCCCGGAAAGCGGAAAGGAACCGGGATTCAAACAGGAGCAAATACCGGTCCCGGTCATATTTGCATAAAATGCCCCGGGCGGGCGCCACCCATTCGTCCACTTTCCCGTCAATGGCGGCCAACATGGAGGATTTGGCGTTGTCGGAAATGTTTTTGACAATATCCTCATAATTATCCAGCATAATGATGGCGGCGGCGGGGCGGCTTAAGGCATATTCTTCCTTGATGCCGGCAAATTCGGTGATATCCACCCAATAAGTGGTGGCCAGCAGCCCCTTCTCTCCCGTTCCCGGCTGGGTGCGCACCAGGTGGCCGAACACCTGGAATTTCCGGTTCCCCAAAGGCACATATGCCGGGCATTCGTTTTTGCCCTCCATTAGCCAACGGGAAGTAAATCCGGGCACCGAATGGGTGATTTTCGTATCAAACAAACGCTCCCGTTCCCCTGAAATCTGCAAAAACCGTTCGTTGCTCCAGATTACCTCGTCGGATTCCGGTTTGAAGATCACCATGGGCAGAGGCGCGTTTAACATGGTGTCTTTGGTGGCGGTATCCACGTCGCAGGTAACGTTGTTGATATATTGCAGAATCTGCCGCTTTCTGCGCAAATTGGTGCTGCGGAAATAAAGGTATAAGGCGATTAAAACGCAGACTTCCGCGGCGGCCAGGTAATAATTGAAAAATGCCGAGGCAACGGCGAACAGGACCAAAACGACAAAATAAAGCCGAACGCCAGGCTCCAACAGGCCGGAAATTTTTTTGTTCAATAGAATCCTCCCCAAAATTGGATGCCGCCGCGCCTTAAGCCCGGGCGCTCCCTGCAAAGTAATGCAAAACAAGATCAAGGGAAAAGAGACAAATGCGGATGATTTCTCACGGGTCCATGGCCTTTTCCAAGAACGCCGCTTTGCCGCTTCATTATATCAAAAAGAAAATATATTGGCAAGGCGGGCGGATGCCTTTTCCGCAGCAAGGTTCCGGAGCACCCCGGAAAAGGCCCCGCAAATGACTTTCCCAGGCCAAAAGCGTGGCGTGTATTGGTACTTTCATGCAAGGGATTTTGAGGAAAAGCGGCGTTTACGCGCCTTGTGGCGGATGTGTCTTCTCCGGGATTTGAGCCGCCATTTGCTGATTTTATTGATAAAATTTCAGTAGGGAAGGAGATCCGGGAAAAAACTTTATTAATTTTTCACAAAAAATGATTGACAAGGCCATATGTCAATGGTATACTCCAGTCACAAATTATTAGCATACAAACTATTTGTAAGACAAAAAATGCGCTATGCAACAAATTAGGAAGCAAAAAGTTCAGGAACGGCGCATGTTTGGCGATTCAGCCGGCCCGAAATCAAGCCGGTTGCCCCGCCTGGGAAAAGCGGGTCCGCCGGCTTGGCCAAATTGCAAAAAGGAACTGAGACGCGGCGCATAAGGCAATACATAGGAAGATGTGCATCAGCGGGAAGGAGAAGGAAGAATATGTATCAGGAAGAATATAAACGCAAATTAAAGTCAATGGAGGAGATTGCCTCCCAGATCCAATCGGGGTTCGTCTGTGCCACCGGAACCACTCTCAGCATGCCGGTGGGGCTGACGGAGGCCATCGCAAAGCATATTTTGAAAAACGACCTGCACGGAGTCACCCATCATCAGATCCTTGGGATTCAGCCCACCAGCATTTTATCCCCGGAACTGAAGGGGCGGTATACGTTTGTATCTTGGTTTTCCGGCGCCCCCGCCCGCAAAGGGGTGCAGGCGGGCCTTGCCGATGTGATGCCCAACTATTATAGGGATATTCCGGGCATGTGGAGAGAGTTTTTTAGACCGGATGTTTTTTATGCGACGGTATCGCCCATGGATAAGCACGGCTGGTTCAGCTTTGGCTGCACCGGCGCGGAAGTGATGGCCCAATATGAAAATGCCCGGTATATTTTTCTGGAAGTGAACCCCAACATGCCCAGAACCTTTGGCTCTCAGCATATTCATATTTCCAAGGTGGACGCCCTCTGCGAGAATAATGTGCCCATGGCGGAGCTTCCGCCGGTGGAAATCGACGAGGTCAGCCAGACCATCGGCAACTTAATTACGGAAGAGATCCCCGACGGCGGCGTCATTCAGCTGGGCGTCGGCGCGGTTCCCAACGCGGTGGGCAACGCGCTGATGAGCAAAAAAAACCTGGGCATTCACACCGAGCTGTTTACCGACAGTATGGTGGATCTGGTGGAATCCGGCGCGGTGACCAACTACAGCAAGCAGATCCACAAGGGAAAATCCGTGTGTGTGTTTGCCATGGGCTCCAAAAAGCTCTATGATTTTGTAGATGACAACCCCGGTGTGGAATTCCACTCCGTGGATTATATCAACGATCCGGCGGTAATCTGTCAGAACGACCGGGCCATTTCCATCAATTCCGCCCTGGAAGTGGATTTTTACGGACAGGTCTGCGCCGAATCCATTGGCAGCAAGCATTTCTCCGGAACCGGCGGGCAAGTGGACTATGTGCGCGGTTCTACCCAGTCCAAGGGAGGAAAGTCTTTCATTGCGTTCCCCTCCACCGCCAAAAATGACAGCATCAGCAAAATTAAGCCAGCTTTAACTCCCGGCGCAATTGTTTCCACCAGCAAGAATGATGTGGACCGCGTCGTAACCGAATACGGGATCGCCATGCTGCGGGGAAAGACCCTCAGCCAGCGCACCAAAGAACTGATCCGCATTGCGCATCCAAAATTCCGGGATGAGCTTTTGTTCGAAGCAAAGAAGATGAATATTATCATCTGACGAAGGGTTCGCGGAACAAAAGCCGCCCGTGAAGAAGAAATTGCCCCGGCTGTGATGCGGGCGGTTTCTTAAAAAGCGTTCTTCCTTGTCATCTTTTCCATAACCAGGAGAGCCGGCGCCGTCAAAAGCGCCGGCTCTCCGCATGTCAAAGAACCGCGATTCCGGAGAGCGTTCCGCATGCAATCTTCTTACCCGGAAAGGCCGCGGGCCTTTTGGCGGCCTTTCCGCCGTTTCCAAAGGGAAGGTCCGCCGCCTGGGGGGAGAAAGCGGCCCCGGCATCTGGAAAACGCGTGGAAAGTATGCTATACTGCAAGGAAAATCCCCAATTGCTGGAGGGAATAGGGAAATGGATTTTTTCACATGGATCGGGTTTGACGCGGCCAATTTTGTGAAGCTGTTTTTCAAGGCGGCGCTGATCGTTGTGCTGACTGCGGCCATGGCCCTGGTGGTCAAAAAGCTGTTTCGCAAGTGGGTGGGCCAGCTGGAGGCCAGGGACCGGCAGGATCATATCGCCTTTGTATCGGTAATCGGGTACATTGCCAAGGCTCTCGTCTATTTTCTGGGCTTTATGGCGCTTTCCGGCCTGTTTCCGTCCTTGGGCAAGGTGGCAGCTTCCCTGCTGGCCGGCTCCGGCATTGCGGCAGTGATTTTAGGTGTGGCCGCCAAAGAATCCGCGGGCAATCTGGTGAGCGGTGTGCTGATTGGCCTGTTTAAGCCCTTTCGGGTGGGGGATCTGGTGCGCTATCTGGATGAGGACGTAACCGGCGTCATTGAAGAAATCACCATACGGCACACGATCATCCGGACCTTTGAAAACAAGCGGCTGGTGGTGCCCAATAACATCATGAACAGCCAGGTCATTGAAAATGCCAGTTATAAAGAAGATACGGTCTGCTTTTATTTGGATGTGGACGTATCTTATACGTCGGACCTGGACCGGGCGCTGGAGCTGATGGGGCGGACGGTCCGCGGCTATCCGGGGTTTCTGGATGTGCGGACGCGGGAACAGAAAGAAAAGGGCGAGCCGGACGTTCTGCTGCGGGTGATGGAATTCAAAGATTCAGGCATCCAGTTAAGGGCATATGCGTGGGCCGAGGACGTGGCCGCCGCGGCGCAGGCGAAAAGCGATCTGCTGCGCCGCCTGAAACGCGCTTTCGAGAAAGAAGGGGTGGAGCTGTCCTATCCCAAAAGGCTTCTCGTGACGCAGTCTGCCCAGGAGGCTCCGGAGATCAAACCGCGGTAAAGGCGCTCGCTGGCTTTTCCCTTAAGACCTGCCGAAATAAAGTAAGCGGCCTTTCCGGGCAAAGATTTGCATGAAGGGCGCGCAGGGCTTCCTCTGTACGAGCCTGTCTTTCCGGCGTGCGCCGGAAAGACAGGCTCGATTTTGTTTCTGCCGTGCGGCTTTTTTGCAGAATCCGGTTTTTCGACCAGCTGTTTTCCGTGGGATACATATTAGCAGGGGATGATAGCGGAAAAAGGAAAATTCATCAGGGAAATTAAGAAACAGAAAAAAGGGGGGGGAAAAGGCAGGGGGTAGATTTTTTTGCGAAGGGAGGGGAAAAAAGGGGAAAAAAAGTGTTGACAAAGGGAGAAGGGTCTGATATATTAATTGAGCGCCTGACAGGGCAGCGGGAAAAAAGAGGCAAGG
>JAQVYO010000152.1 GCA_028708585.1 Oscillospiraceae bacterium | reverse complement strand
TTTTGTTCCCGGCCAGGCTTCCGGTCTTGTGGCGGGAGGAATCATCGTCCTCTTTTTTATCTTATACTATGCGGCGTACCGGCTGGCCCGGGGCGGAAAAAAGACTTTTGAAACCCGCAGGATGCGGTATTTTCGCAAAACCCAACCGGAGCTTGCGGCGGAGCTTTCCAGAGAGCTTTCCAGCCTTTCGCCCCGGGAAACAGGAGCGATGGACGGCGGACCGCTGGGAGATACGGCTCACACGGTCTTGCAAAAAGGGCAAAGGGAAGTAAAGATTTTCCAGAAAGGAAAAAAGGGGAATTCCCACTAAAATCCCCTCCTGTATGCAATTCTTTGCCGGAAAAAGCTGTTTCGACAGTTCAAACGGGGGTTCCCATTCGGAAACCCCCGTTTTTCAAGTCTTGGTATTTATTTCGTCGGTGAGTGAACGAAGGAAGGTCAATAAGCGATTCCCCATCTTACCAGCGTTTTACAGCCCGTATCATAATGGGTTCAAAAACAGATCGATTCATCCAAATCATCTCCCTATTTGAAACAACCATACTTGATTTGATATTTAACATATCATAGACGCCTTGTGATTCCCTTGCTGAAAGGACACGGTTCAGCGCCCGATTCTATTGTGTCTCCGCGCGCTTTTTTTATTATGCCAAATTTTTTGCAGGCAAACACTCGCCGGCAGAGGCTCCGCCCAGCGGACGCGTTTGCCTGGCTTGGTTCCGCCGCTTTGCCGCGGGATTTCCTAAAAATTCCATTTGTAAAGGAAAGAGGCTTTACAAATGAAGAGGCGTCAAAAGGCCGGAAGGTTCCTGCTGAAGCCCTCCGGCCAGTGGTGAAAAAGGTCCGAAAAAAGAAGTTTCCGTCCTTAGGAATATTGCTTGACGAATTTGAGCCGTTCCAGTTTAAAATTGCATTCGGCAAGCACGCCGGACCAAAGGCCGACCATTTGGTAGATCTGTTTGTTAAGCTCCTCCGGGGGCAGCGTGCAGGCTTTTCCGGAAGCGGCCTGCCGGTATTTTCTTCGGCGCCGGTACTCAAACTTGGTTAAGGCGCAGAGCTCTTCCTCGGAAAATGCGAGCCGCTCGGTTTTATGATCCACATAGAAAATGTCGTACTGAAGTGGGAGCAGCGCGTCGGGGATGCTTTTCACTTGTTCCCGGTAAAAGTTCTTTTGGGTGCCGTCCAGCTTTTTCCAGGGCAGGGAGCCGTCGTCGCCGGGAACCAAAATGGCGTCGCTCAGAGCGTTGAATTTTTCCCGCAGCAGCTTGGCAATGTCATCGATTTTTTCGCTTAAAATGGCGTCGTGCATCATATAGCCCAGAAACAGCGTTTCGTCCAGATGCAGCCTCAGCTGCTCCTTGGGGGGCAGGAAAGACTGTTCCCATTTGGAGGCCTGGGTTAAAATACTCATGTCCATAATGGCCTCCACCGATCTGGCTTCATGCTTATACCTTGGAATTTTGAGCATGGCCCGCAGAACGTCGTTGTCGATCTGGGCTTCGCCTTTATCGTTGATGAGGTGGGGCAGTTTCCGCTCGATCAAAGAGCGCATCAGCATGGCCCGCCGCAGCATGAAGAGCTGGTCGTCATCGCTGCTCTGGTTGGGACCTAAGATATTGATATATCCTCTCAGGCGGCTGATAAAGTCCGGACCTTTGTTGGTTTTGAATTCCGCCAGAAAGGCTTGCTTGGCCTCTTCATTTTGAATTTTATCTCCGCAGAATTCCGCAAAGGTGCTGCTGGTTCCGCCGGTGAAAACGAAGATGGCCTTCCCGATAGGGTGAACGGACTCCGCACCCATATAAACACCGTCCTGCATAGGCGCCAGGAAATATTTCAGCCAGCCCAGCTTTCCTTCAAAGAAGGAATCAAATTCGTCAAAGACCACTAAGGGAATTTTGCCCAGAAGGTTCAGATCGCTGACCCGATGGAAAGCGTTTTGCAGCTCCAGCGGGGACTGGAACTGAGAAAGGTTGTAATTGACTTTTTCAATGTAACCGGGGAAGGTGCTGGTTGCCATTTCGGTAAGTCCGTAAGATTTGCCCGAACCGGGGGTCCCGAATACGGCGATGGAAAGGGGCCTTGTGTTTTTGGAGGAGATGTATTCCGCAATCAAATTGTGAATGGTACGGTAGCTTTCAATTTCGATCCGGTCCACGGTTTTCAGATTCCCAAACCGTGCGGTAGGAATGGATTTGAGGATATTTTCCTCGCCGTTTTTTACCATGTCGAAAGCCATCTGGGCGATGCTGGCGGAGCTTTTCCCCTGGAGAATATACCAGCCGTCCTGCTGGTCCCGGCTGAGGTTATTTGGAATTTTCACATCCTGCACGTCGTCCAGAAGGGACACGCCCTCATGGGCGAACATGAGAGGGTTGGGGAACTGGCTGACCTCCGCCGTTTTTCCAAATCCGAAATGGAACAGGTTCCGGGCCGCGCTGAGTCCCTCCCGAATGCCTTTGGAAATGCGGAGGGAGCGATCATCCTCCGGATCATCCTCCGCGATGCCATCCACAATGGACGGCGCAAGTCCCGCTACGAAGGCGGAGGTGAGGCCAAACATTTTCCCCAGATTTCTGCGCATCATATCGTTTTCAAATTCATAGGGCAGAAAATATAAAAAGGACTCCGGCGCGCCTCCGGTATCGTTCTTGTAATAGATGACCCCTTCCAGGCCGAAGGGAACGATCAGATGCCGGCAGGCGGCCAAAAAGGACAAATTGGGGTTGTTGGACAGCTGCCAGACGAAATCCAGAGCGGTTTTTTCCCAAGACAGGCTGCGGCTGATATTGACCCCTTTGGAACGCAGATCGTCCGCGTTGATGACGACAATGGTCCGGTCCAGGTGATGCTGGTCCAAATGCTGCCATAGGGCAGTTTCCCCATTGGGCTTATTTAACTTGTAGAGAATGAAGGGCTTTTTCGCCGTTTCCCGGATGGCCAGCGGCCAATAGCTGACGTCGTTGCTAAATCCGTTGTTTTCATCATCTAAAATCACAAGGTCCGCATCGGCGGTGTCGTCGGACAGGGGAAGCAGGGCGGGCCGTTCGTTGATGTTCCCGGAAAAACCCATAAATTGGCTGACGCGGTAAAGCTTGTTTTTTTTACCGCCCACTTTGGCGGGGTAAGGGCCGATTTCAATATAAGAGCGCAGAAACAGGTCGTTTTGAGGGCCGCATACGATGGGAACGGAAGGAGAGCGCACCTTTTTGCCGGTGGAAAGGGCGGTTAGGTCCGCCAGCAGCAAGGCGGCGCCCGGCAGGGTCCTGCTGTGCAGGGTCAGCTGGCTTTGCCAGTTCAGCCCGTCCTGCTCCTGGGGCGCCGTGCTCCAAAGCAGCATATTAAAGCAAATGTCGCCGGTGACGACAATCTTGATGTCTTTCATTGAGATAGAAATCGCCTCCATTTCGTGCTCGCGTTTCGTGTGGTTACCATTTGTTGTATCGGACAATCTCCGAAAGGGGCAGCCGGATTTTTTCCTCCGACCCTCCCTCCGCGGGGTATCCCAGAGCCATGATGGAAACCGCTGGAATGTCCCTGGGGATACCAAGGGCCGCCTTCACCCGATCCGCGTCGAACATGCCGATCCAGCAGGCGCCGAGGCCCAGCTCCACGGCGGAAAGGGCAATGTGGTCCAGCGCAATGGCCACGTCGATGGGGTAGGACAGCTGGCCGCAGTTCATCACATGCAGGTCCGTTTTTGCGCAGGCCACGATCAAAACGGGGGCCGTTTGGATAAACGGCTGGGGGCAGGCGCTTTTTGCCACTTTCCGGATCAGCTTCCGGTCATTTAAAACGACAAACCGCCATTCCTGCCGGTTGGAGGAGGACGGCGCAAGCCGGGCCGCTTCCAAAATCCGCGTAATCTTTTCCTGCTCCACCGGCTGGTCTTTGAATGTGCGGACACTTTTGCGCAACGCGAT
>JAQVYO010000151.1 GCA_028708585.1 Oscillospiraceae bacterium | reverse complement strand
CATTTTGCTGGAACGGGGCCGCCCGGTGGAAGAACGAAGCCAAGATGTGGAACAATTCTGGAAGACCGGCCTTCTGTGTCCGGATTTAAACGTTCAATTTGGCGAGGGGGGAGCCGGAGCCTTTTCCGACGGGAAACTCACCACAGGGATCGGAGACCCCCGCGTGCGCTGGGTTCTGAAACGATTTGTAGACGCTGGCGCGCCTTCCGACATTTTATATCAGCAAAAGCCTCACATTGGGACGGATCTTTTGCGCACGGTGGTCCAAAAGCTGCGCAAAACATTACAGAACTCCGGCTGTGTCTTTCTATATGAACATCAGCTTATGGGACTCGACCTGGAAAGCGGAGCGCTGAGCGGGATCTCCGTTCAAACTCCCGGGGGGATAATGCATATGGATGCAAAGCAACTGGTCCTTGCGCCGGGGCACAGCGCCAGGGATACTTTTGGGATGCTGCTTCAAGCCGGTCTTTCGATGGTTCCAAAAAGTTTTGCCATCGGCGTACGGGCGGAACATCTCCAAAGCGCCATCAGCCGCGCACAATTTGGAGACGCCGCAGAAAGTCTGCCGGCAGCGGACTATAAGCTTTCCTGCCATTTGCCAACTGGCCGCTCCGCTTTTTCTTTCTGCGTCTGTCCGGGCGGATCTGTGGTGGCGGCCGCTTCCACGCCTGGATTATTGGTCACCAACGGGATGAGTATGCGGGCACGGGACGGCGCAAACATCAATGGAGGGATCTTGGTAGGGGTCTCCCCTGCCGACTATCCGGGAAACCATCCTCTTTCCGGCATGGCCTATCAGGAACAGTGGGAGCGGGCCGCATTTCACTTGGGCGGGGAGAATTTTTGCGCTCCCGCACAGCTTCTAGGAGACTTTTTAGCGGGCGTTCCCTCCAACGCGCCCGCCTCGGTCCGTCCCACCTATCGTCCCGGCGTAACCTTCACCGATCTTTCCCGCTGCCTGCCGCAGGCGGTCACCAAAGCCCTGAGGGAAGCGTTTCCTTTATTTGAACATCGGGTCAAAGGATTTGCAGATCCCGAAACCGTTCTGACCGGAGTGGAAACCCGAAGTTCCTCTCCAGTCCGTATCACGCGGGATGAAACGGGACAAGCAAATTGCAAAGGCATTTTCCCGTGCGGAGAAGGGGCGGGCTACGCAGGCGGGATCGTATCCGCCGCGGTGGACGGCATTCGATGCGCCGAATGGGTCTGTGCGGCAATTTAATCAATCTCTCCTGCTTTTTCCCTGTTTCCAGGTACAAAACGGAGGCCGCAAAAGCGGCTCTCCGTTTTTTTCGCCATAAGCAGTGTGATGATTCTAAGTTTCGCTTTTATACGCTCCAATAAAACGCATTCTTTCATCCGTCTGAATCATCCGCCCGTTCTGTCTCTTCGGTGGAACAGAAAAGTGGTTCCTCTTCCAAATTTCGCTTTTCCTCCAACAAACGCATATGCTTCATTTCCCTGGAAATCATCCATATGGAAAGCCCCGCCGCAATGGCATCCGCCGCCGGGCCGGAATATAAAATTCCGTCAAGGCCCATAAAAATTGGAAGGACGAGGATCAGCGGCAAAAGACAAACAATCTGCCTCGTAAGCGCCAAAAACGCGCCTTTTTTGGCCTTTCCCATGGAGGTAAATATATTGGAGCAGGCTGGCTGAATGCCGTTTAGAAAGGTAAAAAACATATAGATGCGAAAATACCGTTCCGAAAAGGAAAAGAAAAGCGCGCTTCCATTCCCAAACAAGCCTATAATCTGCCGAGGAAAAATTTGAAAGATTAAAAACGAAACAACGGAGACCGCCGTTGCGGCGGAAATCGTATATCGAATCGTCCGCCTGGTGCGTTCATATTGCCCGGCTCCATAGCTAAAACCTACAATGGGCTGGCTTGCCTGGGCAAGACCAACCACAAATGCCATGACAATGGTATTCACCTTTGCCACCAGGCCGGAACAAGCCAAGGGAATATCGCTGCCGTAAGCGGAGAGGGCGCCATAGTGGGTCAAGCTGTTATTGAGGGCAATCTGCACAATCATCATTGAAAATTGATTGATAAAATGGGACATGCCTAATGAAAAAATGGCGGCGCAGTTTCTATGTTTTAACTGCATACAGCCAAGAGAGATGTGAATATTCCGCATCCGAGGAATGTAAACCGCCATCAGGCAGAAAGAGATAAATTGGCTAATGCTGGTGGCCAGCCCCACGCCAAAAACGCCCAAATGGAGCCAAAACAAAAAAATAGGGTCCAGCACAATATTCAGCAACGCCCCCAGCACGACGCAAAACATCGCGTACTTCGGGTTTCCATCCGCCCGGATAACCGCGCTGAATCCAATGGTAAAAACAATAAACGGAAGCCCAAAGGAAATTGCACGAACAAAATCCCTGGCATAGGGCAGTACATCTGCTGTGCTGCCAAAGGCAGGCAGCAGCTGCTCTAAGAATACCTGTACCAACACCAGGAGGCCTACTCCCAAAATGGATAAAAGCAAAATTCCGGTCCCAACCACTTGGCGGGCCTTTTGCTGGTTGCCCGCTCCAAGTTCCAAACTCATCTTAGCGGCGCAGCCGTTTCCGCACAAAAGCGCCAGCGCGGTAGAAAGGGTAACCAACGGGAACGCCACGTTTGTAGCGGCGTTCCCCAAATATCCCACGCCCCAGCCGATGAAGATTTGATCCACAATATTATAAATGGCGGTTACCAACATTGCCGTTATGCTGGGAATAGCAAACGAAATCAGCAACTTGCGAATATTTCGGTATCCCAGTGGATTGCGCCCATTGATCTCCTGCACAAATTTCATGCCCTTTCTCTGTTATCTGGCCCCTTTTCGTTTCTTTTCGCCCAAAAACGCGTTGACGCCCATCCCATTATGATAAAAACAAAGTTTTAACGGGTATGGGTTTATTATAGATCATTCGGCAGAAAATAGCGAATGCTTTTTCTGCATTGCGTTTCAGCCGGAGGAGTCCTCGGGAAAATGAGAAACGCCCCCGGAAGCGGAAGGAATCCCCGTCTGTTTGCGAGGGAAACTTTCCATCTCTCCTGGGGGCGGTTTTCGGCATATGGCCTGTTTTTATAAAATAATACAGATAAGGCCTCCGCTGCCTTCGTTGATAATGCGCTGCAGGGTTTCCTGTAATTTTCCGCG
The DNA here is from genome assembly GCA_028708585.1 of Oscillospiraceae bacterium. Taxonomy (GTDB): domain Bacteria; phylum Bacillota; class Clostridia; order Oscillospirales; family Oscillospiraceae; genus RGIG529. The sequence goes on along the minus strand of JAQVYO010000151.1, from coordinate 770 downwards.
GGCATCCTCCGGCATACGGAGCAGCTTTGCATGCAGATCTTCGCTGACCAGTTCGTGAAACGACCTGCCAAAAATATTGGATTCCCAAATTTTCTGCGGATCTCCTTCAAATTCCTTAAACAGATAGGAGATAAGCTCCTCAGACTGTTTTTCGTTTCCTACGATGGGAGACACCTCAGTTTCAATGTTGGCAAGAATCATATGAACAGAAGGCGCACTGGCCTTCAGACGAACGCCATACCGCCCGCCTTGCTTCACGATTTCCGGTTCCTCGAGCACCAGCTCTTCGGCGGATGGCATCACAATTCCATAACCAGTTTCTCGGACATCCTTCAGGGCGGATTCGATTTTATCATATTCCTTCTTTACTCCGGCCAGTTTGGTTAACAAGGACATCAGATCCCCGTCATCTTGTACCTCAAAGCCGGACTGCTGGGACAGTGTACTGTAAAAGAGCGATCTTGGCAGTTCCAGAGCGGATACGGCTAAACCCGTCCCAAGGCTGATGGAAAGGATTTTCGCCCCGCTGATATTTTCGCATGCACCCAGGGTATTCACCGTATTTTCCACATCCCGGATTCTGCGCATGTTAGCCGCCCCTTCCCGCACCGCGGCATAAAGCGTGGATTTGATGGGATGATCGTGACTTAGTGCATCCACCCAAGGCGGAAGATAGAAATCCAGCTCCTTGACCGGAAATTCATACAAAACTGCCTTTAAAATATTGGTAATGTCTTCCTCGTTCATCTGAAGGCAGTTCACCGGCACAC
>JAQVYO010000150.1 GCA_028708585.1 Oscillospiraceae bacterium | reverse complement strand
GCGGGGGACGCTGTCTTTGAACCGGATACAGCGTTCCCCGGATGGAAACATCCGGCTTTTTGCTCCCCGCAAAGAAAAAAGCGAGCCTTCCCGACGCGTTCGGAAAAGCTCGCCCGCCTCGCCCCGGCATTCTGCCGCGGAAAGACGCAGACTAGGCAAAATCGCGCAGAAACCCCTTCCGGCCTTTCCTGCCGGAAAAAACGCGACTTTTGTCTCTTTTTAGATTTTTTCCGGGTTTTTTCCCTTCTTTTGCCCTTTATTTTAAAAAGCGTTATTTTTTAAAATAAATAACTATTTTTATAAAAAATATCCAAAATACCCGGAATGGAAACGAAAAATTTACAAAATATAAGGAAAACATATTGCAATTTTGGCACACATGCTATATAATCGATGGCGATGAGACATCTTTTCGGATGCCTTTCTATGCGCTGATATTTATGGAGGAAGCGGGGAAGAATATTCTGCCGCGCCCCTTATTGCAGGCCGTGCCCTCCGCAGGGATCTTCGTCCTCGCCGCCGCCCGTTAGATTTGTCATTTGCGTGACGGCTCCGCCGGAGAAAAACACGATCTCGGACGCTTTCCCGTAGTAATCTTCCCCTTTGATTTTGATACCGTTGGAATTTTCCTCGAAATCCATGGGAAGTTCCCGGCGGAAGACACAGCCGGTGTCGGGATCCACCACCTCCATGACGGTGATGTCGGCACGGATGAAGTTTGGGTTGCGGTTTGCGGCAAATTGATTGACCGTCTCATCCAAAGCGGCGATCAGTTCCTCCCGCAGGGAGAGCGCGCTTTCCCGGGTCTCCAAAAGGCCTTCGGCTTTTGCCGCCTCCAGAAAGCGTTCGGTAAATGTCTTGTCCAAAATTGAGTCCCTCCGTCAGTCGTTTTTTATTTTGTTTGTATGCGGTTTGCGCGGTTTGTTTTGCGCTGTTTACAGTATACAACATTTTTGTGGAGATTTCAAAGCATTTATGCTGTGAAATAATAAAAAGGAAAAGGGGAAAAGGCAATGGTAAGAAAGAAGCTTATTGTCAATGGTATTACAAAAACCTTGGTTCTTGACGACAAAGTGAGCCTGGCCGATGTGCTGCGCAAGCAGATGATGCTCACCGGCTGCAAAATCGCTTGTAATCAGGGCCAGTGCGGCGCGTGCAACGTTCTGGTAAACGGAAAGATCACCCGCGCCTGCATCACCAAAATGTCCAGGATTGCCGATGGGGCCGAGATCACGACCGTCGAGGGCATCGGACATCCCGGACACCTGCATCCCGTACAGGTTGCATGGATGGCATATGGATGCGCACAGTGCGGCTTTTGCAGCCCGGGCTTCATCGTTTCCGCCAAGGCACTTCTAGATCAGAACCTGAATCCCACCAGGGAAGAAGTGAGAAACTGGTTCAGCAAGAACCGCAACCTCTGCCGCTGCACCGGCTACAAGCCCTTGGTTGACGCCGTTATGGCAGCCGCCAAGGTAATGCGCGGGGAGATCTCTGCCGACGAGCTGATCTTCAAGCCCACCCAGAACAGAATTTACGGCACCCGCTATATCCGTCCTTCCGCGCTTGCCAAGGTAACCGGCCAGTGGGATTTCGCCGGTGACGACGCCCTGAAAATGCCCGAAGGAACCCTGTGGCTCGCGCTTACTCAGGCGAAGGTATCCCACGCCAACATTAAGGGCATTGATACCTCCGAAGCGGAGAAAATGCCTGGCGTTTGCAAGGTTATTACATGGAAAGACGCCCCCGGCAAGAACCGCATCAACGGCCTCACCACCGCGCCGACCAGCTTGGACGACGGTTGGGAACGCCCCATTCTGTGCGATAAGAAAGTCTTCCAGTTCGGCGACGCCATCGCCATTGTCGCGGCCGACACCGAAGCGCACGCGAGAGCGGCCGCGGATAAGGTGAAAGTGGACCTTGAAATTCTACCCGCTTATATGAGCGGCCCTGAAGCCATTGCTCCCGACGCGATGCAGATCCATCCCGGCATGCCCAACCACTACTTTACCAGTAAGTGCATCAAGGGCGAAGAGACGGCTCCGATCATCGAGAAAGCAAAATATAAAGTCACTTCCGATGCGTTCTGCAGCCGTCAGCCCCACCTGGCGCTGGAGCCTGACTGCGGCCTCGGCTATTATGACGAAAAAGGCAGAGTTACCATTCATTCCAAGAGCATCGGCGTTCATCTCCATCACGCCATGATCTGTGAAGGCCTTGGCCTGAAGCCGGAAGAACTCCGCCTCATCCAGTCCAACGCCGGCGGCACGTTCGGCTACAAATTCAGTCCTACCATTGAGGCTCTTATCGCTGTTGCCGTTATGGTGACTAAAAAGCCCTGCGTCCTGCTCTTTGATATGTTCCAGGGCATCACCTACACCGGCAAGCGTTCCCCCATCTACTTCAATATTTCCGCGGCTGCCGATGCGAGCGGCAAGATCGTCGCCATGGAATCCGAAGGCGTTATGGACCACGGACCTTACTCCGAATTCGGCGACCTGCTGATTATGCGTACTTCTCAGTTTGTGGGCTGCCCCTACAGCATTGACAACCTCCGCTTTAACCACAAGCTGGTTGCAACCAACCACGCTTATGGCGCCGCGTTCCGCGCTTATGGTTCTCCCCAGGCTTATATGGCTTCCGAGACCATTGTGGATATGCTGGCTTATGAGTGCGGCATTGATCCCTGGGAATTCCGCTACAAGAACGCGATGCGCCCGGGTCAGGTCATGTCCTCCGGCTGCGAGCCTGATGTCTACTGCGTCCCGCAGCTTCTGGAAATGATTAAGCCCGCCTATGACGAATACAAGAAGATTGCCAAAGAAAACTCCACCGACGAGGTGAAATGGGGCGTCGGCGTTGCCTGCGGCGTTTACGGCTGCGGCCTTGACGGCGGCGACTCTTCCTCCGCTTCCGCCGAGCTGCTTCCCGACGGCAATGTGATGGTCAGAACCACATGGGAAGACCACGGGCAGGGTTCCGACATCACCGCAATTACCCATGCCCACGAGACCCTGCGTCCCGCCGGCTTTACCCCCAACCAGATTAAATTGGAAATGAACGATACGGCCAACTGCCCCAATGGCGGACCCGCCGGCGGCAGCCGTTCCAACATCATGGTCGGCAACGCGATTTCCATCGCCTGCGCCGCTTTGCTGAAAGCTCTGGATAAGGGCGACGGCACCTATCGCACCTATGAAGAACTGACTGCTGAAAAGAAACCTACCCTGTATGATGGAACCTACACCGCTTCCTTCACCCATGCGGTGGATGAGAACTTTGGACAGGGCAACCCGACGCCCACTTATGTTTGGGAAGCGTTCGTACCTCTGGTTTCCGTCAATGTGAAGACCGGTAAAGTGCATGTGGAGAAGTTCACCACCTCCATTGACTGCGGCACCATCACCAACAGACTGGTCACCGATGGCCAGATCTACGGCGGTATTGCCCAGGGCATTGGCCTTGCGCTCACCGAAGATTTCGACGACCTCACCAAGCATATCTCTTATCGCGCCTGCGGTATCCCCGATATCAAGGATATCCCCGACGACTTCAACATCCTGTATCTGGAGTCTCCGCGTAAAGAAAGCCCCCACGGTGCTTCCGGATTGGGCGAAGGTCCTTTGACCGCTCCCCATCCGGCTGTGCTGAACGCCATCTATGCAGCATGCGGCGCCCGCGTCACCAAGGTTCCCGCGCTGCCCGAGGTGGTTCTGGAAGCCCTTGCCGAGGCAAAAAAATAAATAACGCATGAGGGTTTATTCCCTGTAATATGCAGTGCGCAGTGCCTCCCTCTTGGGAGGCACTGCGCGCTTACGGGGAATCGCCCCATAAAGCAATGTCAAGCGGATGGTTTGGCTTAGTCTGCGGGCAAATGCACAGCCTTTGCCCGCAGGCTGCCGAAAGACCAATGGCTTTCCCTGGCAAACGA
>JAQVYO010000022.1 GCA_028708585.1 Oscillospiraceae bacterium | reverse complement strand
ATCTCCCAGCGGTCCGCCGTCCATCGCTCCTGTTTCCCGGGGCGAAAGGCTGGAAAGCTCTCTGGAAAGCTCCGCCGCAAGCTCCGGTTGGGTTTTGCGAAAATACCGCATCCTGCGGGTTTCAAAGGTCTTTTTTCCGCCCCGGGCCAGCCGGTACGCCGCATAGTATAAGATAAAAAAGAGGACGATGATTCCTCCCGCCACAAGACCGGAAGCCTGGCCGGGAACAAAAGGCATGCTGGCAATGGCGGTCAAAAGGGCAGCCAGGGTAAAAACCGAGGTATACGGAAAACCCCAGATCTGATACTTGCCGCCCGGCGGGCAGCCGGTTTTTTTGTGCAGCCGGATATGGGTGGCCATAATAGCGGCATAGGTAAACAAAACGGAAAACCCTCCGGCGCTGAGCAAGAACAGATATACGCGGGGAAACAAAAGGCCCAGCCCCAAAGCCAGAAGCATGCACAGGCCGGAAAACAATATCCCCCGCCGGGGAACGTCCTTGTTTTCCCACAGCCATTTGGGCGCAAGCCCTTCTTCCGCCAAGGAGCGGATTGTCCTGCCAAGGCCAAACATGGTGGCCAGCATAGTGGATAAAATGGCCGTAATCAACACAATATTGATGGCGGCGCCCGCCCATCCGATACCGCGCCCGTCCAGAGCCGCCACAATAGGACTTGTGTTTTCATTCAGCGCGGCGGTTGGAATCAACGGCAGGATCAGGCCCACCGCAACGATATACAGCGACACCAGGCAGATCACCGTGTAACGGATGGCTTTTGGAATCGTTTCCCTAGGGCGGCTGGTCTCGGAAGCGGCAAGGCCGATGATTTCAAAGCCCGAATAGGAAAACATAACGATCAGCATGCTGCCTGCAAGCCCTGGAATTCCGCCTGCAAAAAAAGGTTCCCCCGCAAGAGAGCCGGCGCCCACGGGAGGGAGTCCCGGCAGCAAACCCGCTATCAGCGCCAGCGCCAGAAAAATAAAAGATATAATGGCGAACAGTTTAATAGCGGCTAAGCCGCTTTCCAAATTGCTGAGCTTGTCGGTCCCCAGCAGGTTCAAAAGGGTCACCGCCAGGATAATTGCGCTTCCCAACACTGAAAGGGGCAGGCCGGGCAGCCAGGTACGTATCAAAATGGAGGCCGCCGTCGCTTCGCTGGACATTCCCAGAATCATCCCCGTCCAGTAAACCCAGCCCACCACAAAGCCGGTCCCCTGTCCGAAGGCTCGGGCCGCATAAGAACGGAAGGAACCTTCGACCGGGCTTGCCACCGTCATTTCCGACAGCGCAGAAAGGATAAAATAAACCAAAATGCCGCCAAAGGCAAACGCCAGGACGATGGAGGGACCCGCAGCGTGGAGAGCCACGGCGGAACCAAGGAAAAATGAGCCTCCCACCACTGTTCCCAGGGCCAGCATGGTTAGCTGCCATACCGACAGTCCTTTTTCTTTTTTCTCCATATTTCTCTCCGCTTTCGTTTTTATCCGCATCACAAGGCCACCCTGCTTTCCTCTTCCCCAGAGGCGGCGGACGCCTTGAAACGGCAAACCGGAACCCCGGTCCGCCGGCTTGTTTAGTTTGCCTGAAAATGCAAGATAAATTCCAAACAAGGAATTTTTGGCCCGGGCCAGCCATTTTCCGGAGCGCCCTTTTTCCAGATTGACATTCTTCCATATCTGCCAAAAATCATTCCGCCGGTTCGTTGATTTTTTCGTCAAAAATTGATATAGTAATCAAATTACTTGACGCCGCATGCGCCCCGCAGGACGGGGCGCAGCGCACGGCCCCCGAACCGGGGGAACCTTCGCAAGCGGATTTTATGCGGCGGCCCGGCGCATGAAAAAAAATGGACAACCGCCGCCTTCAATGACCGGTTGAAGACTGCGGCTGTCCATTTTTGTTGGAGGGAGAAAAATGAAAAAGATTTGCTATCTATGGTAAAGAAGCTCTTGCTTCTATGAGAGTATCATAATCCATAAAATTGAACGAAGTTCGCTTTTTCTATGAAATAATTGTAAACAAACCTTCTTCATTGGGGGGAGCAAATTGTACCAGTATATTTTATTTGATTTTGACGGCACAATTGCAGACTCGGAACAGGTGGTATATGAGAATCTAACCCATCTTTGCGGCAAATATGGCTTTCACAAGTTCTCTTACGAAGAATTTAAGCCCTATGCTCCTCTTTCGATTTGGAAGAAAATGAGCCTGCTTTTGTTTCTGCGTAAAATTGAATGGGAGTTCAAGCAGCTGTATGGGGAACGGATCGACGCCATCCAGGCATTCGACTGCATGCCGGAAGTCCTTTCTTTCCTTCAGGCCGCGGGCTACCGTCTTGCTATTTTGTCCTCCAACACGATTTCCAACATTGAAAAATTTTTGGCTTTCTATCAGATCAATCTGGATATCCCCGTCTTTTCCTCCAGGGGCCTTTATGCAAAGCACCGGTCCATCCGAAAATTTTTAAAGCAGCATGCCTGCCTTCCGGAGGCGCTTCTTTATGTCGGAGACGAGCGGCGGGATATCCGTGCCTGCCAAAAGGCCGGAGTTGACATTGCTTTTGTTACCTGGGGGCTGGACGGAAAAAAGGACACCCGGAAGCTAAAGCCCACCTATCGGATCTCCACGCCCCTGGAACTGCTTTCCATCTTATAAAGCTTGCACAAACGAAAATCTGGCCAAAAGGCCTCCGCAAAAGACTTCCCAGGTTTTCCGCCCCGCACGGAGGAAGTAAAACCCAGACCGCCATTCCCGGCGGCACGTGCGCCGGACGGACCAAGGCGCTTTTACCCGCGCCGCTCATACCACCGATGATGCCGAAAATTTCCCCTTTCTGAATTTCCAGATGAATATGCTCCAGAACCAGGGTTTTCCGCTTGCGCTCTCAAACCGCTTGATCAAATCGGCGATGCGTATGATGGCCGTTTTCTCTCTCCTGGTATCCCCCCGCTTCTCCAACCGGCGCCTTTTCCCGCCTTATCATAATCATAACTCCAGCTGAGCGGAAAGCTTCAAAAGGCCCGCTTCAAAATTGACGCCGAAGCGGACATCCGTTCCCGCTTCTTTTGTGCGGGCAATGCTTTCCGCCGTAAACTCCACGGCGGCGGAAGCGGCCTCGGTCAAATCACACCCTTTCAGCAGCGCCGCCGCAAGAACGCTGGCAAAAATGTCCCCGGTGCCATGATAATACCCTTCCACCCGTGTTTCAAACAGGTATTCTACCTTTTGTGTCCCGGCATCCAGCGTGGCTGCACCCAGCTGGTTTTGGTCAAAACAGACCCCGGTGAGGACCACCTTCCGGGGGCCAAGCCCTGAAAGCGCCCGCAGCAGGCGCTTTATATAGGCCGGTGTATACGGCCCTTCCTGATACGGTTCCTCCAACAGCAGCGAAGCCTCCGTCATATTGGGTACAATGACATCCGCCTGGGCGCAAAGCCGCCGCATGCCGGCGGGAAATTCTTTAGGGAAGGTCCGATAAAGCGCTCCGTTATCCCCCATCACCGGGTCCACCAACACCATGGTGTCCTTTGAACGCAGGCGCCGGAACACCTCCGAAACCAGATCCAGCTGCTGAAAAGAACCCAAAAATCCCGTATAAATGGCATCAAAAGGCAGTCCAAGCGCCTGCCAGTGAGAAATAATGGGCAGAATGTCCTCTGTTAAATCCCGGTAGGTATATCCCGGAACGCCGGTATGCGTGGACAAAACGGCGGTGGGGATGGCGCAGGCTTCTATACCAGCCGCCGACAAAATTGGCAGCGCCACCGTCAGCGAACATTTCCCAAAACAGGATATATCATGAATGGCGGCAACCCGTTTCTGCCTTGCCATAAGTTAAATGCCTCCCATATGATCTTATAAAGATTTGCTTGCCCCGTGCGTTCTGCACAAGCGCGCCCCTTTGCGGACAGTTTCAAAACGGACGCCCTGCTCCAACGCCCAAACGCGCCCTTTTTCAATAGAATTTTTCGGGACACGTTTTCTTTCCTTTTTGCAAAAGGCAAAAGGTCAGAGGACGATTTTTTCCAGTTCCCGGAAGGATGGGTATCCCGCCAAGCCGTCCGCATGGAGGATAGCGGAAACAATAGCCCGCTCCACCGCCTTGGCAGCCAAAATACCCACGGCGTCAAAGCTGGCCCTTACCTCCCCCGAACACATGGCAAAAATGGTGTCCCCGTCAAACATAGAATGGGCGGGCCGGACGGCTCTGGCAATTCCGTTTTGGCTGATGGAGGAAAGCTTTGCCGCCTGAACCTTTTCCAGCTTGGCGTTTGTAATCACACAGCCGATCACCGTGTTCCCATTCATCAGGTCTCTCCGGCCGGCGCTGTAAATTTCCGCGGCTTTGCCGCTGAATACATCCGCTCTGTTTTGATAATTGCCCAAAATCACGTTTTCAGAGCCTAAAAGGGTGCGCCCGTCCGCGCCCCGGACGCCGGCGATCAGGCGGCCGCTTTCCCCGTCGTAAACGTCTCCAACGCAGTTCACCGCCATCACCGCGCCCACCCGGAGCGCCCCCACTTCATAGGCCGCGCTTCCCACGCCGCCTTTCATGGCAAATTTCCTGCCCAAAATTTTTCCAACGGTGGCGCCGGTTCCGGCTCCCACGCTGCCCTGGCCGGGGCTCCCCGCAGATGCGTGCTCACAGGCCAGATATCCCATGCGGGCGTCCGGCCGGACCTTGTGTCCGCCGCACTTTAGATCAAACAAAATTGCCCCGCAGACGTTTGGCACTTTCGTCACCTGAACGTCCCTGCCAATACCGCGCTCTTCCAGATAGCGCATCACGCCGCCCGCCGCGTCCAGCCCAAAGGAGCTGCCCCCGGCCAGCAAAACGGCGTGCACTTCCTGCCGGTTGTTAACGGGATTCAGCGCGTCGGTATCCCGGGTGCCCGGGGAGCCGCCCCGCACATCCACGCCAGTCACCGCGCCCCTTTCGCAGATCACCACCGTGCAGCCTGTAGCCGCCCCCCGGTCCTGGGCATGGCCGATCCGAAAGCCCTCAATTTCCGCAATTGAAATTTCCTTCATTCTGTCCCCCAGACGCTTACTGCGCACCCAGACTGCGCAAAGCCGTGTTTACAATCAAATCTACATCCGCCAGGGCTCCTTTGCCCAAATCCCCGCAGGCCAAAAGGCTTTCTTTCGGCTCGATAAACCGGTATCCATCGCTCTCCAGCCGCCGGATATTTTCCTGGACGATGGGATTGAAATACATATTGGTGTTCATGGCGGGGCAGATATACACGGGAACACCCTGCACCGCCATCATCACAGTGGTCAACAAATCGTCTCCGATCCCTCCGGCCAGCTTGCCGATAAAGTTGGCCGTGGCCGGGGCAATAAGGCACAAATCCGCCCGCTTGGCCAGGGAAATATGCTGCACGCTGCTGGGCACATATTCCTCAAACAGCTCCGTATATACTTTTCGCTTAGTCAAAGACTGAAAGGTCAGCGGCGTAATGAACCGGCAGGCGCCTTGGGTCATCACCACATCCACCGCCAGCGACCTCTTCGCCAGCTGGTTTGCAATGTCCGCCGCTTTATAGGCCGCAATGCTGCCGGTTACCCCCAGAAGGACGGTCCCCATTCTATTCGCCTCCCCGTTTCTTTGCTTCCATTAGGACCTGAGAAGCAATCAGATCCGCAATATTCTCCCGGCCGGACACCCGCTCCCAGCTCAGGTCGCGGCACAGAAAATACCCCTTATGGTCCTCCGGTGAAACCTCCGCCAGATCGTTTGCGAAAACAAAGTCGCAGGAATTTTTTCGCATCAGGTCAAAGCCCGCCTTCCGCAGCGTTTCCGCCGGCACCCGGTTTAAAAGCTTAAACCCTACTAAAACGGCTTCCGGCTGCAGTTGCTGAAACAAACCGATAATTTTGGGGGTCCGTTTCATCACCACCACCAGGTCGTCCATATCCGAGCTGATTTTCCCGCTCTTGGCAAGATCGTTTTGGTGCAGAAGGCACGCGCCGGCAGCGGCGGACGCCTTTTGCTCATAGTCCGGTTCGGAGGGGCAAAGCTCCTTCAGCCTGCGCCGCATCTGTTCCTCCACAATAGCGGTGGAGGTCACAGAAAAAACAGCGTAATCGCTTACCGCCATGCAGTGGACAACTCCGTCCAGGCGCTGCTCCAGCAGAAGCCTTGTCACTTCGTTTTTTAAGTCCTCCACATTTAAAATACGGAGAATCTCCACCCGTTCCAGCTCTTGGGGCAAAACGGCGGATTTCCCGCAGATATAATAGATCTTTCTCACTTCGCCGCGCCGCAGGAACGCTTCCGCAATGGCGCGTCCCAAAGATCCGGTGGACTGATTGGTAATACCGCGCACCTGGTCGATCTGTTCCGTCGTGCCCCCCGCGGTAATCAAAATATTCAGCTGGATCTTCCTCCTTCGCTTTGTCCAGACGTGCCCCTTATTTAGGATACGGTCCGTGGATCTTCCGCAAAAAATACCGGTTGGATACGCAAAGCATAGCCTTTTTTGTCTTTTTTGTCAATAGAATTTCATGTATCCCCGCAAGAAACGGCGGCGGCCCTCGCAGGTCTTGCCCACATGGCAAACCGCTGACGGGGAAACAAAAAAACACAGCGCTGGGGGAAAATTTCTCCCAGCGCCGCGCGATTTGTCCGCGATGGATTATTTTACGACGCCTTCCATGAATCTCATAAGGATAGCGGCGGCCTCGGCGCGGGTGGCCTTGCCGGCCGGGACGAGGGTATTCGCCGTGCGCCCGGTGCAGAGTTCCTCGGCGTTGGCCCATGTCATGGCGTCCAGCGCCCATGTGCTGATCTCTTTCGCGTCGATGTAGCCCGAAAGGTCGTTTGCCGCGGCAGTATCGTATGCTTTACAGCCCGCGTAGCGATACAGGATCGCCGCCATTTGTTCCCGGGTGATGGGGTCGTCCGTTCCGAACAGGCCGCCGCCGTAACCGCTGACAATGCCGTTTTTGCCGGCCCAGAGAAGCGCGTCGGCGTACCATGCGCCGGCCTTTACATCGGTGAAGGTATTTGCCGCCGTGACCGCGGGACTGCCCTCCAAGCGGTAGAGCACCGTCACCAGCATAGCGCGGGTCATGCCGGCGTCCGGTCGGAAGGCCGTGGCTGAGGTTCCGGTGAAAAGTTCCTTCTGCACCATGTACTTTACCGCGTCATAGAACCAATTTTCCTCTTTTACATCGGTAAAAGAATGCGTCCATCCGTTATAGCCCACCACATAATGGAAAAGATGCGTGGTGGAAAAGGCGACAAGACCCGTTGTTTTATCATAGGTGCAGGCCATGCGCGTGAGCTTACCGGCATCGTCCAGCTGCCAAACCGCGACGCTTTCGGCCGTCTCGCCGGTTTTCAGCGTATAGGGCAGGGAAACGGCGATAGCTTTGCCGCCAAAGCCGCTGATTGTTTGGCCGCCGCTTGTGATGGAGACGGCGAACACCGCGCCGTTGCCCGCCAGCTTTTGCTGTTCGGCGGTCAGGGACTTTGTTTCCACCGCTTCAACGGAAACGGTAATCGTGCTGCCGGCGGCCTGAGCCGCCAGGGAGGCAAGCGCGCCGTTCGGAATGGTCACGCCGCCCACGGGAGTGCGGACCGTCAGATTGGCGCCGGTATCCAAGCCGATGGCGGAAACAGATGCCTTCGGCAACTCTACGGCTGCCTTTATGGCCTTCCCGCTGACAACCGGCTCAATGACGATATCGCCGCTTTCTTTTCCCTTCGCGCCTGCAATCGCCGCACTCATATCAGAGGCGCTGACGAAAAGCTCCGCAAAGCCGTTTTTCGCGGTAACAGCCGGAGTCAGGCGGCTCGGATCATCGGGCTGGGCGGGCATCCCAGGCACAGAGGGAGAAGGTCCCCAGGGGCTGGCTCCTGGTTCCGCGCTCCAGTCTTTTGTATAATAGAAAAGCACCTGATCGCCCTGCTGAAGCGTGTAATCCTGAATGCCAACCGCGGGCGTCGCCCCATTTACCTTATAGATCCAGCCGCTGCGGGGACCCTGATCAAATTGAGCCAGCGTCAGGCCATTTTTGCTGATCGACTGCACATAGCCTTTATCGGCGCCGACACTTGTCATGTCATGATCCGCAAGAACCTTGGCAAACAGCTGGCAGACGGTAGAGCCTTTTCCAACTGTAAAGCTGGAGGAGGAGATCCAGTCGTTGCCCTCCCCTGCTGTGAGGGTGAAGCCGACAAGAATGTTGGCGGCCGCCTCGCTTCCAGTCCCTGGTTCGGCGCCTCCGCCGGGAGTCACCTCCGGGGTTCCCTGATCGTTCGCCTGCGCCGGCTGCCGCGCTCCCGGCGCGTTCCAGGAGCCAGCATCGTAAATATTGAAGGCTTTACCGGCGTTTTTGTTCAGGCCATCCAGGGCGACCAAGGCGCGGAATCCCTGTTCGGTCGCCAGAGCCGCCGCCTTTTCGCCCTGCGCACCCGAGAGATAGGGTGAGGTAAAGCCGTTTCCGGCCTTATTGGCATAAAGCAGGGGCGCATCAGCCAGCGTACAGCCGTTTTTGATGAAATCGGCGGGGTTTTGGCCCAAGGCGGCAAGCCCGATGATGACCATGGCGTCCGAATTGATGTTGCCATAGGATCCGTTGGCGCCCTGCGCCTGCTTCAGACCATCGATGGCCTTGTTGACAAACGTGTTCACCCCTGCCTTTACGCCAAGGCTGTCGTCTTCCGCAAGGTAAAAACGGGCAAGCGCGGCCAGCGCCGTGCCGGTGGTGTCTACATCATCATATTTTTCGTTGCCCCAGATCGAGTAAAACAGACCGTTTTCCCCTTGATTGCAAAGAAGCAGGTTGACCATGTTCTTTCTCTGCGCGCCGGAAAGCTGCACATTACCCTGCTGATCGGCAAGAAGGATCCACGGCGCAGCATAACAGCTGCCGCCAAGGTTCATTTTCCGCAGCGCGGCGGCGTTATCATACGATTCCTGTGAATCAAAGGCGCTCAGCCGGGTGCTGTCGCATCCAAGGGCGTTCAGAATAATTTCCGCCTTTGCCCGATCGGTGGAAAGAGCGGTTTTGCCAGCCAGCGCGTTTATGGTGAGGTTTAGGTAGTTTTGCCGCGCGGACTCGCTCGTGCCGGCTGCGGCAGGATAAAGAGCCTTATATGCCGCCATGTCAAAGACATTCCATTCGCCGGAATTGCTGACATATGTTGCGGCGATTCCGTCCATCAGGGCTTTCGCCGGGTTTCCTGATGGATAAATGACGATAGAAATCGGCTTGCGCAGGCTTGATGTGCCGTCGCTGAGGCGCATTGTGGCCGTTTCGGTAACGGCCTCTTTTCCTTCGTTGATTTTGGCAAGCTTAACCTTGCCGCCGCTAAAGTCGAGGTATCCCTTTTGCATATCGTCGGCATTTTGCCCAAAGGTAACCGTAATACCGGAAGAAACCGCGCCGGCCGCCAGATCAAGGGTGTCGTCCCGCTTTGCCGAGGAGGAGAAGGAGAGAACGTCTCCGTATTGGTCGGCCTCTGTTTTCAGCGCGGCGGAGAGGACAGCGGGAGCGGCGCCTGTCAGATAGGGAAATCCTTTGTTTTTGGCGTCGTCCTGCGCCCAGCTCCCGCCCAAAGACAGCGTCTTAAGCTCGTCTGCGGACACGGTCCGCACCCCGTTGTGAACGGCGGGAGCCGCATTTTCCAGCGCGTAACAATTTTGAACGCGGCTTTGGGCGATCGTCCCTTTGCTGTAAAGGGCAAATGTTTTACCGGCAAGGCCGGTCACCTGCCCGGCGTTATAACAGCTCGTAAGAGAGGGATAGTAATCGTCGCCTGTTTGCCAGCCCGCGTCGCCCAGCAAGCCGCCTGCGCGCAAGCCCGGGGCGTGAATCAGGCCGATGTTATAGCAGTTCGCAAGCTGCACGCAGTTCTTATTTGCGCCCACTAAGCCGCCAACGGCGGCGTCCGCATCGCTGCCTGTTGCCAGAATAAGGCCGGCGTTATAGCTGTTTTCGATCAGCAGGCGGACATTCTGCCATTTATATTCCACATTGTCGTCATAGCTGCCAATCAAGCCGCCGATGCCTCCGCTGCCCCGGGCGAGAGAGGAGACGGTGGCAAGGTTGGCGCAGTTGCGCACCGTAACATTTCCCTTGGCAGCGCCGGAAAGTCCGCCTGCTAAACCATAAGGCTCGGGGCAATAGATTTCACCGGCGACCGTCAGATTTTCAACCGCAGCGTCCGTCAGGCAGCCAAACAGGCCGTAATAGGCGTAAGATTTTTCCACGTTCAGGCCGCGGATAGTGTGCCCCTTCCCGTCAAAGCGCCCTTTGAAGGGGGAGACGGAGTTTTTTCCGATGGGAGTCCAGGAAATATCCCCCAAATCAATGTTGCCTGTAAGCTCGACATATGCGTTCGCATACTGGGCGTTCTTTTCCTGGAGGATATCATTGACGGTATCGGCAAAATGCGCCAGCTCCCGGCCGTTGGAAATCCGAAAGGGGTCCGCTTGTGTCCCCTTGCCTTTCAGACCGTTTGTCTGTGTGCCGTCCCAGACGGGATTTGCCTCAAGGCTGACCGCGGGAAGAGAAACGGCATCCGTACCCGCTACCTCAAAGCTGCCCGAAGCAGGCTTGTATCCCGGAGCCTTTACCTCGTAAAGATAGCCGCCCGCAGGCAGGTTAAACAGCAGAGAATTATCTTTTGCATGGCGCATTTCAAAACTAAGGTTATCTTTCGGATACACCGTAACAGCGGGCGTTTCCTCTCCGCAGTCCACCGTAAAGGTTACCGCCGCCGCGGGCAGGGCGGTGAGCGCAACCGAAATTGAAGTTCCGTCGCCAGGGACTTCTATGCTGCCTGACGACGGCTCATATCCGAATGCCTCGGCGGTATAGCGATAGGCGCCGGACATCAGGGCATAGGTGTAAACATCATTCGCCCTGTTTTCCGGCTCAATGACATTGCCTCCGGATTGCAATGTCAGCTTTGCATCGGAGGGAGAAACGCTGATTTTGGTTTCGATCGCTTTTTCCGGCAGAGTGACGCGCGCTTCTTTGTCGGCGCGGCCAATGATCAGCGTGCCTTCAGCGTTGTCCTTAGTGGTGTCGCCGCTTATGGCATAATAGGCATATGCGCCGCTGTCAAGCCCGGCCGCTGTGAAAACATCGCCATTTTTGGTAAGGGGATAGCTCCTGCCGCCCTTTTCCAGCCGAACGGCCGAAGCGCCGGGGACCGTAAACGTAAGGCCGCGGTTGGCAGTGCCGAGGGCTTGCGTCCATGCAAGCACGGGATAGGCGCCTGCGTGGACAAAGGCCTTGCCCAAGCTCTCCGCCAGGGCAGCAAAATCCGCAGTTGCCTTAGCGGTCATGGTACCAGCAAGGCAGCTGGAGTTGCCGGGAACCGGCTCAAACTTTGAATAAGCAGACGGATCAGGGTTTTTCGTACTGTCATAATAGCAGTTTGTAAGGGAGACGGTTTTCGTGCCATATCTGGAAACATAGGCAAAGCCGTTTTTGTTAGCGCCGGTGACCTTGCCGCCCACATAGACATTGGAAGCGGAAACAGTAAAGCTGTTGTTGCCAAAGCCAAGAATGCCGCCCGCATAACTTGTTGATGCGGAGGCGTTCACATCGCCCAATGCATAGCAGTTTTCCATGGTTATCCCGGCGCCGTAAGCGGCGCGGCCCAGCAGCCCGCCGGCATAGCTAGCCGAGGTGACGCTGCCTTCGTTATAGCACTCGGTCAGGAAAAGGTGTGTATCGGAACCGGAAATATCACCCACCAGCCCGCCGGTATAACATGAGCTGCCGGATGAAGCGCCGGAAACGGCAGAATTCCCGGTTACCCCGCAGCGGATCAGCCTTGCTTCGCCCGCATCAACAAGGCCGGCAAAGGCGCCTACCGCTGCATTGGTGCCTGTGCTGCCGCTGATTGAGAAGTGATCCAGGGTTAGATTTTGCACAGTGCCCGAAAGAAAGGCAATAAGCCCGGCGCCGGCAGGCCCATAATCCCGTCCTGGTATTTCCCCGGATATGCTCAGGTTCGATATGGTGTAGCCGTTGCCCTCGAAAAGACCGATCAGCGCTTTGATGGGGGTCATGGGACGCCCCGTCATATCAATGTCATTCGCAAGCTCAACGGCGCCTGTAATTTCTTTTCCGGCAAGATCCGAAAGATCCTGCGGCTCGCTCAGCACCACCGTTCCGGTTGCCGTCGGGGATACCGGCCCGTCTGCCTCGCCGGCCAGCGCCGCCGCCGGCAACATGCCCGACAGCATAACGAGCAGCAGCAGCAGAGAAAGCAGCCGCCCTAAAGTATGTTGTGTTCGCATCAGTATTCCTCCAAAATTAAATTTTCACCGTTTGACCTCAAACGGCATGGTACACAAAGCAGCCATACTCTTTGGTATATCGGAAGTCCCGGCGGAGGTGGAACACAGGAGGGACGCGCACAATATCACGCGGATTTTTAAAGGGATTTTATGCTGGATCGCATATGGCATAAAGCAAGGCGCCCGCGTTTGGTAAAAATGAAACCACTGGATTCTCGCCTGAGAATCCAGTGCAAACGCATTGATGCATATGCTTGTCCCTGGGAACGCCGGGGCAGCCCTGAAATGCGAATATCCTGACTTGCGTTATGGGGGCTTCTGCCTCCTGCGTCCGTTTCCCGCCTTCCCATGGGCTTCCCCATAGTGGCTGACTTGGTGTACGTCCACGCGGTTTTATAAAACCGCGCTTAAAAACGGCCTCACGCTTACAGTACCGGTTCTGTGTGGGGACTTTCACCCCGTTCCTCGTGCCGGGGCCAAACAGGCGTATGTTTAGCCCCGGCGTCATTTCAGTCTATTATATAAGTATTAAGTTATGTTTCTTGGCTTTCCATCTAATGGACGCCCGCATAACCGGCGGGCGCTTTTTCATCGATCTTTCGCATTTCTATGGGATCTGGGGGATCTGGCCGGGACGGCTCCAAAGGGACCGGAGGCGGTTCATCCCTCCGTTCTGCAAAGCTGCCGCCGAGCAGGCCGACAGCTGCCGCACCGTTTCGGCGCCCAGCTGTTTTTCGATCGTCTGCAGCGCTTTCCCCATCCTCTGGGCCTTGTGGCTGCCGTCATGCATATCGCTTCCCAAAACACAGGGAACAAAGCCGGTTAACAGCCGGAAATTGAAAGTCCGTTCTGTCAGCCGGAGAACGGAATTGACATCCACTTGAAACAGGCAGTCCAGCTCCGCAAAGCTTTGAAGGGCATCACACGCCTTGATGCTTTTGGCGTACCGGTTCGGATGCGCAATGACGGGGTAGATCCCCCGCCGCGTATTCAGCCGGTACAGTTCCTCAAACACCTCGTCGGTCCAATCCCCCATGGGAAGCTCCAGAAGAAGAAATGCCGTGTCCTCAATGCACAGCGCCTCCAGGTCTGGATAGTTGCTGATATTCTTGACCCATCCGCATTCGGCGCCCATCTTCAGAAAGGGAAGCCGTTCCGGATGATTCCGCCCCTCTATGGCACTTTTCAACAAGCCCTCCGCCAGCGCCCTTCTTTGCAAAAACTCTGGTATCGTCGCCTTCAAGGGCCAAAAATGAGGCGTGCAGACCAACTGGCAAACCCCTTGTTTTGAGGCGTTTTCCAACATATTTATGGAAGTCACAATGCTATGGCTTCCGTCGTCTATATTGGGCAAAACATGAGTATGGAAATCAATCATCATTGGCCCTCCCAAGGAAAGGTATGAGGATCGCTCTAGGCTCTGTTTTCCGCATAAGATTCATAGTTCATCCGCTTATAATATTTTTTCCCATAAGACCCCGCTTTTTCATTGACATCATTCAACAGAAACCCTAAAATTTTAAAATCCACAAACCTCAATTTTTCCAATGCGGCCTCCACATCGTCGTAGGTGGAAATCCCCTGCCGGACCACCAGGACAACGCCGGAGACCCGGCTGGACAAAACGGCCGCGTCCGTCACCGTGTTGACGGGCGGACAGTCGATCAGGATATATTCGTAGTTTGGCTTCAGCTGCTCCAAAAGCTCTCCCATGGAGTCCGACGCGAGCAGCTCCGCGGGGTTTGGCGGAAGATGCCCGCAGGTGATGACATCCAAATTGTCATAGAAGGTAGACTGAAGCGTGTCCGGCAGGGCCGCAAAGCCGCCCAAAACATTGGTGAGGCCCGGCTCCGACTGCAGCTTTAAGCACCTGTGAACCCGGGGCTTTCTCAAGTCCGCATCAATAATCAATACTTTCGCTCCAGTCTGCGCAAAGGTGATGGCCAAATTGATACAGTTGATGGTTTTCCCGTCCGATGGCTCCGGGCTGGAGAAACAAATGAGTTTTGTTTCTTCCCCCACCAAGGAAAACATGATATTTGTCCGGACGGATTTATAGGCCTCCACAATATCAAATCTCGCCTGATCATCCAAAACGTCATACAGGAGAACGTCATTTTTTTCTTTCAAATATTTTTTATCCGCCATGTTTCGCTCCTTTTACGCCGCCTCTTCCGAAGCTGGGAATAGATCCCAGAACGGGCAGACCAAACGTTTCCACCAGATCGCTCTCCTTTTTAATGGTCTTATCCATCATCAGACGCAGCAGGATAATTACAGCCATCACAACTATGCCCCCAAAGAAACCCAGAACGGAATTTTGAATGACATGGGGAGAAGTTTTTGGCGGATTCTGCTGGGGTGTGTCAATCAGCTCCACGCCTCCGGCTTTGACGACGCGCATAATTTGCTTTGGCGCCACATTCGCAACGGTCTGTGCCAGAATACGGGCATGCTCTCGATTTTTGCACGTAATGTTGACTTTAAACACTTCCGTATTATCCACAGCCTGGGCGCTGACCATTTTTCCCAGCTGAGGCACAGTGTAACCCAGGCCGGATTCCGCCGTTACCTCTTTCAAAACGGTATCGCTCTTTAAAATGATGACATAAGTATCTGCCAGCTTCACCGACATATTCAGATCGTTGATGGTCGCGTTCTGCCTGTCCTGATTGTTGTAAACGTACATGGAAAGATTCGCCGTGTATTTAGGTGGTATCACAAAAAAGGAAACTGCCGCCGCAATGCCGCAGCCTAAAGCGGCAACCAGCAGAATAAGCCCTTTGTCATGCCACAAAACACGAGCATATTGTAATAGGTCAAATTCTTCTTTGTTCATTAAACCTCCTAGCCTACGAGTGCCCCAATGTGGGAATTTGAATGGAAAACAACCGGGGACAGTCCCTCGGTTGATCAGTTTCTACGAAATGGAGATCGAACCGGCATATTTATAATATATCTGGTAAATTTTTTTCAGATCTTCCGCGCTGAATTTGCTCAGCACCATCTTCTTCGCTTCCTGTTTCTCTGCATTTGTCAGTCCGCCCTGAAGCATTCTTCTCAGCGTTTCAAGATCGGATGCGCTGAGTTTGGTCACTACCTTTCTTGCGATAAACACCTTGTCGGACATGGTAATGGAGTTTTTGATCTGCTCCTTTTCCTGCTCCAGATCCGCACTGCTTTTGCCCGCGCTGGAAGGCTGCCCCGCGGACGCGCTCGCGCCGGACGTCCCCGCGGGTTCTTCCGCGGCTCCGGCTGGCGGGGAGCTTACCCTGCTGTTTGCTCCGCTGCCGGCAGGGGCGGGAGAAAGCGCCGCTCCTCCCGCCGCATTGCTGGACCCGCCATCCTGCACCAGCGCATCGATCATCGTATCGGAAACATCGCTGCTAATATTATAAAAAACGGCGATGCCAATTCCTACCAAAAACATTGCTAAAAAAATCACAAAAATGAGAATCTTTTTTTTCTTCATATAATTTCCCTCTGGGGCTCCATGCCCCCGTCCGGCACATAGGATTTCACAATGTCCAGCAGGGTATGACCGACCGCTTCTTCATCTTCTTCGTCCAGCATATCCTGCAAAATGTTCAAATCCCGTTCCACCTGGACAGCATTCGGCTTCTCCGCGCGGCAGACAAAAATTTTCTTATGAGATGTAGTATCAAAATCCTCCATCTCAAAACGCAGCTCCTCATATAACTTTTCACCGGGACGAAGCCCTGTAATGTTCACGTCGATATCCGTATGGGGACGAAGCCCCGAAAGCTTAATGAGATCGCAGGCCAAATCATAGATTTTGACAGGCTCGCCCATATCCAGGACAAAAATACCGCCGCTTTTCGCCAGCGCTCCCGTTTGAAGCACCAATGACACCGCCTCTGGAATGGTCATAAAATACCGTTCGATATCTTTATGTGTAACGGTCACAGGCCCGCCCTCCGCAATCTGCCGGACAAACACCGGAATCACACTGCCGGCGGAGCCAAGCACGTTTCCAAAGCGGACCGCCGCCATCTCGGTCTGCTCCGAGCTGTATGTCTGCATCAGAATTTCCGCAAATCGCTTCGTGGCGCCCATCACGTTGACGGGGTTCACCGCTTTATCCGTTGAAATCAAAATAAACTTTTCCACTTGATTTTCAACGCAGACATGGATAACGTTGTTGGTTCCAAAAATATTGTTTTTGATGGCTTCAATGGGATTCCCCTGCATCATGGGCACATGTTTGTGGGCCGCGGCATGCAGAACAATCTGGAGCCTGAACTTGCTTACCACGGAAGAAAGCCTTGCCGCGTCCCGGACAGAACCCACAACGGCGGTAAACCTTTGGTCTGGATAATGCCTTTTAAGCTCATTTCCAAGCTCAAACAACCCATTTTCGCAGATATCGAAAATAATCAAATGGCGGCAA
>JAQVYO010000021.1 GCA_028708585.1 Oscillospiraceae bacterium | reverse complement strand
GTTGTAGACCTCAGCCGCCTTCTCAAGCAGTTTGATATGATGCAGACGCTGACCAAGCAGTTTGCCGGCGGGAAGATGCCCAAGGGCCTCTTTGGCAGGTCCAGAAAATTTCCTTTTTAACCGCATGCGCGGGGTTCCTTCGCCGGGAACCGGTCGAACGGGCCCCTTTGCAGATAAGGCTTTAACTTTGGAGGTGAAAGAAAAATGGTAAAAATCAGACTGCGGAGAATGGGCGCGAAAAAGGCTCCCTTTTACAGAATCGTAGTCGCCGATTCCCGCTATCCCCGGGATGGTCGTTTTATCGAGGAAATCGGCACCTATAATCCGTTGGTAACCCCTGCGGAAATTAAGGTGGACGCAGACCGCGCCAAAGACTGGATCAAGACCGGCGCGCAGCCCACCGAGACCGTCAAGGCCCTGCTGAAAAAAGCCGGCGCACTGTAATGGAGGCGGCGCAAATGAAAGAGCTACTCACCTATATCGCCCAAAACCTGGTGGATCAACCCGATGCGGTTTCTGTTACGGAACTGCCAGGAGACGGCGAAACCACGCTGGAACTCCGCGTAGCACCCGAAGATATGGGGAAAGTCATCGGCCGCCAGGGCCGGATTGCCCGCGAAATCCGGACGCTGATCCGCTCGGTCGCCCAGCGTTCCAACACAAGGGTTTCCGTGGAAATTGTGGAATAAACCGCCGCGTTTGGCAGGCTCCTCTATATATTTGTCTTCGGAGACGCCACGCCTCCGGGAGTTTGTATTCGGCTGATTTTGCCATGCGGCAAGCAAATGATTCACGCTGGAGGGCGGGGCAATGCCCCGCCCAAAATGGTTGACTCCAGCAGAACGGAATGGGAAAACATGAACACAAAATTCTTGGAAGCCGGCCAGATCATCAATACGCATGGCGTAGGGGGGGAAGTAAAGATTTCGCCCTGGTGCGACAGCGCGGCATTTCTTTGCGATTTTGATACGTTTTATATTGACGGAAAACCGGTTTCCGTGCTTGCTGCCCGGGTACACAAAGGGTTTCTTTTGGCAAAGCTGGAGGCCGTTTCAGATTTGGATGCCGCCAACCGCCTGCGCGGCAAAGTCGTCTCCATTGACCGCAGCGGCGTTTCCCTGCCGGACGGCCGCTTTTTTATCGCGGATCTCATTGGGCTGGAGGTACGCAGCGCCGAAACCGGGCAGATCCTGGGAACGCTGACCGACGTTATGGACCTGCCAGGCAACGAGGTCTACCATGTAAAAGGCCAAAAGGAGTACCTGATCCCAGCCGTGAAATCTTTCATCGCGGAAACCAACCTGGAAGCTGGGTATATGCTGGTCAACCTTCTGGAAGGGATGGCAACCGATGAAAATTGATATTATGACGCTGTTCCCCGACACGGTGGGAGATATGCTCTGTGAAAGCATTCTAGGCCGCGCTCAGGAGCGCGGCTGCATTCGGATCGAATGCCACCAGATTCGAGACTATACGCAAAACAAGCAAAAGCAAGTGGACGATTACCCTTATGGCGGAGGGTATGGGATGGTGATGCAGGCCGATCCGCTGTATCAGTGCTGGAAACATATTTGCGACGAAGCGGGCACGCGGATTCACACCGTTTACATGACCCCCGCCGGCCATGTGTTCCGCCAGGCCGATGCCAGGCGCCTGAAGGAATATGGCCGGCTGATTTTGGTTTGCGGCCATTATGAAGGGGTGGATGAACGATTTCTGGAAGAGTGCGTCGACGAGGAACTGTCCATCGGCGACTTCGTGGTGACCGGCGGGGAAATTCCCGCCATGGCGGTGGCGGACGCGGTGTGCAGGCTGGTGCCGGGCGTATTGAGCAGTGAAGCGTGCTTTACCGAAGAGAGCCACTGGGACGGTCTTCTGGAATATCCTCAATATTCCCGGCCGGAGGAATGGCACGGGCGGCATGTACCGGAAATTTTGCTTTCCGGCCACCATGTGAACATTGCGAAATGGCGGCGCAAGATGGCTTTCTCCCGGACCCGGACCCGCCGCCCGGACCTGTGGGCGGCGTTTGCATCCCGGCAGCCCAGCAAAGAAGACGCAAAGCTTTTAAACGAGCTTCAGCAGGAGCACCCGGACGCCAATGGCTTAAAGCCATAAAAAATGCCGGAAGCAAAAAGAGCCTTAAATTTGCATGTCGTTTGGCATGTAAATTTAAGGCTCTTTGTTCTTATTCGGTTATTGAATGCCCTTTCGGCGGCCGGGCAGCTTAGGAATCAATCCGCTTTCCCCCTCCGAAGCCATCAGCGGCGCTCTTGCGGGACCTCCGGAACGCGCGGGCAACGAAGGCCGCGCCTCTATCTATCTTCCCGGAAATAGGGATCTCCCAGGCTTTTGGGCGGCTTATATTCCGGTTTCCTGCGCAGGGTAATCAACACCAGGACTAGAATGGTGGCAAGATACGGCAGCATATCCAAAAGCGAGGAACTGACCACCAGCTTTTGCCCGAATATGGGAATGCCGCTTTGGAGTTTAAATGTCAGCCCCCGGACAGCGCCAAATAAATAAGCGCCAAAAATGGCTTTCAGGGGATCCCAGGTTGAGAAAATCACAAGGGCAACTGCGATCCAACCCGCTCCTGCCGTCAATTCGTTTTGCCAGCGGCCGGCATATACCATGGAAAAAAAGCCGCCGCCAATACCCATCAGAAAACCGCCGGCCAGAATGTGAACATACTTATAGGCGGATACATGGATGCCGGAAGCGTCCGCCGCCGCCGGATTGTGTCCCACCATGCGGGCGTTCAGGCCCGGATTAGTCTTGTTGAAATAGAAATACAGCAAAATTGACAGGATCACGGCAAGCGGCACAAAGGGGCTTTGCTGAAACAGCATTTTCCCGAGAATGGGAATTTGAGATAAAACGGGAATAGTTTTGGTTCCCAAAATGGCGTTTACAGAACCGGGCAGCGCGCGACCGGCAATGGAGCTGCCGATTATGCTGGAAAGACCGGTCCCGAAAATGGTCAGCGCCAAGCCAATCACCACCTGGTTGCACCGGAGGCTGACCGTAAGAAACGCATAAATCAAAGCCGCCGCAACCCCTGTCAAACCGGAAACCAGAACAG
Organism: Oscillospiraceae bacterium; assembly: GCA_028708585.1. GTDB lineage: Bacteria > Bacillota > Clostridia > Oscillospirales > Oscillospiraceae > RGIG529. The sequence goes on along the minus strand of JAQVYO010000021.1, from coordinate 13,618 downwards.
CCAGCAGAGGGTTTCCAGTGGCAATGCAGGCAAAAAAGCCGGAAGAGGCGCCAAGCAGCATAATTCCCTCGATGCCCAGGTTCAAGTTTCCTACTTTCTCACACAATATGCCGCCCAGGGTACCTAGGAGAATGTGGGTGCCCAGCTGGGCCACCACCTGTAAAAAAACGGCGGCGTCATTCAGAAACGCGCTCATTTTGCTTCCCCGCCTTTCCGCACAGGTTTGCGCAATTGAATCTTATACTGGATGAAAAAGTCGCAGCCCAACACAAAGAAGATGATTACACCCTGTAAAACATCGGCCATTTTTGAAGAAATACTCATGGTGGTTTCCAGATAGCCCCCTCCCTGAATCAGCATGGCAAACGCAAAAGAGGTGCCGATCATCCCAATGGGGGACAGCCGCGCAAGCCAGGTGGTAATCACCGCCGTAAACCCAAGGCCGCCGGTAAACTGCTCGGTCAGCGTTTTTTCTACCGCCGAAGTCTGCATCATACCCGCAAGCCCGCAGACAGCCCCCGATATCAGCATGGCAACAATGGTGACCTTGGATACGTTGATGCCCGCATACCGGGCGGTAGACTCGCTTTCTCCCAACACGGCAATTTCATATCCTAATTTGGTACGCCGCAGCATCACATATACGGCCGCCGTCAGCAAAACCGCCACCATCCAGCCGATGTGAATGCCAAACAACGAAGGCAAGACGGCATTGGGGGAAAAATCCGGTATTCTGGGGAATCCTCCCACCTTCCAAGGACCATATTGCAAATAGGTGAGCCAGCGCAGGGCAATGTAATTCAGCATCAGCGTGACCAGCGTTTCATTGGTTCCCAGCTTTACCTTTAAAATGGCCGGGATCACACCCCAGATTCCGCCGCAGATCATCCCCAGAACAAACATCAAAGGAAGCAGAATGTAAGGCGGAAGCGCTCCGTATTTCAGCGCCGCATATGCGGCGCCAAAGCCGCCCATGGCCATCTGCCCTTCCGCGCCGATGTTCCAGAATTTCATTTTAAAGGCCACGGCGATGCCCAATGACAGCACCAGCAGGGGAATTACCTTATGAATGGTGGCTTGAAGCCGGTAGGCCGTTCCAAAGGAACCGGCCACCATATTGTAGTATACCAAAAAGGGGTTGTATCCCAAAGCGGCCATCAGCAGCGCCGCCGCGGCAAGAGCCGCAACAACACTGCCCGCCCGCATCAGGATCTGCATGTTTTTGGAAGGGTTGCTCCGCCTCACCATTCGCATCATTTTGCGTTTCCTCCCTTTTCGCTCTGCCCCAGCATCAAAAGCCCCACTTCTTCTTTGCTGGTGGTTAACGGATCCACAATGCCCATGATCCTGCCTCCATGGATGACCATCAAGCGGTCGCAAAGCTGCAAAAGCACGTCCAGATCCTCTCCGATAAACAAAACAGCCACGCCTGCCTTTTTCTGCGCGTTCAAAATATCATAAATATGATAGGAAGCGCCGATATCCAGCCCGCGAACCGGGTACGCGGTAATCAGCAGTTTGGGATTGAGTTCCACTTCCCGGCCCAAAAGCACCTTTTGAATATTTCCTCCAGAAAGGTCTTTCAGCACATGATCGACCGAGGGAGTGGAAATGTCATAGCGTTTCACAATCCTCTCCGCTTTTTTACGGCCCCCAGGCAAATCCAGAAAAAAGCCTCCGTCTTTCTGAAAGGAACGCAGCAGCACATTGCTGGTAATGTCCATCCCCGCCACAAGGCCCATGCCCAGCCGGTCTTCCGGAACAAAGGACATGCTGATTCCCCTGCGCAGAATCTCCCGGGGGGACAGTCCTAAAATTTCTTCTCCCAAAAAGCGGACTCTGCCGCCGTTGGCCTTATAAAGGCCCGCCAGCACCTCGCAAAGTTCTTTCTGCCCGCTGCCGGCAATTCCGGCCACGCCCAGAATTTCTCCTCCCCGCAGGACAAAAGAAATATCTTTTAAAACGTTTCTCCCATGGGAATCCGCGGCGCTCAAACGGCCTACCGTTAAAATGGGTTCCATGGCCGGCTCCGCCCTGACCCGCTCAATCTTCAGCTCTAAAGGGCGTCCCACCATCATTTCCGTCAGCGCGCGCGGGGTTGTATCTTTGGTGCGCACCGTCCCGATGGTCTCGCCTTTCCGGAGAACCGTCACCCGGTCCGAGATCTCCATAACCTCCCGCAGCTTATGGGTAATCAGAATAATGGCGCAGCCATGCTGTTTCATATTTTTTAAAATTTGAAACAGTACCTTTGTCTCCTGTGGAGTCAAAACGGCGGTAGGCTCATCCAGAATCAATACATTGGCGCCTCGATAAAGCATCTTCACAATTTCCACCGTCTGCTTTTCCCCGACCGACATGTCATATACCTTTTTGTCCGGATCAATGGCAAGGCCATATTTGTCCGCAATCGCCTGAATTTTCTCGGAAAGCCGCCGCCCTCTCAGCCAAAAACCCTTTTCCCGTCCAGCCGCAATGTTTTCCTTGGCGGTAAACACATCCACCAATTTAAAATGCTGATGCACCATACCGATTCCGCAGTCGATGGCTTCTTTGGGCGCCGCAAAGGAAACCGTCCGCCCGCCGATGAAAATGCTGCCCGAATCGGGAGAATAGATGCCGGCAAGCATGTTGACCAACGTGCTTTTCCCGGAACCGTTCTCCCCCAGCAGAGCATGAATTTCGCCCAGCTCCACCGAAAGGCTTGCGTCGTTGTTCGCCGCCACGGAACCAAACGATTTTCTGATCTCCTTCATTTCCACATATGCGTCCAAAAAAAACCACCGTCCGCTCTTTCAAAATTTAAGACAGGGGTTTCCGCGCTCCGGCACAGCCCTGTCACAATATCGAAGCCCGCCCACGCTGGTGGAACGCCCGCCTCTTTCATCCCTTCTGGTTCCTCGGTAAATCCGCACCCGAATTCTCCGGGATACAACACCGCGGACAGCTGGTTTTTTCCGGCCTGTTTCCAAAAAAATCAACCTTTTTCTCTCTAAGCCATCTTAGACAGCCGGGCAGGGCCCCGTGCCCAGCACCGAGCCCTGCCGGCCGCATCCATACTCCCACTGTGATGAAACCGCGGTAACCGCATGCGCTCTTTTCGCCGTTATTGAGGAATGGTCCCTACTACGCCTTCCACAAACCAGTTCATATTCCAGATTTCCTTATCCGTCATATTGGCCGCCTTGACTGTTCCGTCCTGTCCCTTCACATCGCCGGAGAACAGAACCAGCTTTCCGTCCATAATCTCCTGTTTTGCCTGATCTACAGCGCCCTGCGCGCCCGAAGGGCAAAGAGAGGACAATTTATCAATGTCCACCCATCCGGCTTTCAAGCCTTTCCAGTAAGCCTCCGGCTTCCAGGTGCCGTCTATGATACTTTGCACGTTGTCAGTATAGAATTTTGCCCAGTTGAACATTGCGGCGGTCAAATAGGCTCTGGGGGCTACGTTGGGCGTGGACATATTGTAGCCAATGCAGTATTTTCCATATTCCTGCGCCGCGACCTGGCAGGCGGTGGAATCCTGGTGCTGGGCCAAAACATCTACGCCCTTGTTCAGCAGCTCGATGGCCGCCTGGCGTTCTTTGGCCACGTCATACCAGGTATTGGTCCAGACCACTTCCACGGTGGCCTTGGGATTTACAGAACGCACGCCCAAGGTAAAAGCGTTGATGCCGCGGATGCATTCCGCATAAGGCATCGCCGCCACATAGCCAATTTTGTTGGCCTTGGTGGTCATACCGGCCACGATACCGGTAAGATAGCGGGCTTCTTCGATTCTGCCCATGTAGTTGCACATATTCGCTTCGGTCATATCGCCGGTGGCATGACCGAAATAAACGTTGGGATATTCTTTGGCCATTTTGGCGGTATACTGCATGAAGCCGAAACTGGTGGCGTAAATGACATTGCAGCCCTGGTCAATGAGCTCGCGAATGGCTGTCTCGCAGTCCGCGCTTTCCGGAACGTTCTCCTTATACAGACACTTAATTCCTTCCTTTTCCAGCGCAAGTCTCCCTTTGTCGTGAGACTGGGTATAACCGCCGTCATTGATGTCGCCGATATACACAAACCCCACCTTCAGATCTTCCTTTTGAATGGGTTTCAGCTGGGATGCCGTCCCGGACGCCGGAGCCGGCTCGGCTGTGGGCGCCGCGCCGCACGCGGCCAGAGACAACATCATAGCGGCAGTCAGAAGCAGCGCAAACCATCTTTTTTTCATTCTTTTTCCTCCTGTTGTTCAGCTTGATTCATATGCAAAGGCAAAACCGCCTGTGCAAACTAATTATGGGGCGAAGGTCAAACCGTTCTTTTCATCCATAGAGCGGATTCTTGCCAGGGCTTCCACTCGAACCCCCTGTCCGCGCACCAGGTTTCCCCCCGGCTGAAATGCCTTTTCCACAACGATTCCCGCTCCAATCAACTGCGCGCCCGCCTGCCGGACCAAATCGAGAAGCCCCAAAAGGGCGTTGCCGTTGGCCAGAAAATCGTCTATGATCAGAACCCTGTCCTCCGCACGCAGAAATTCCTTGGAGGCAACCACATCATAGACGGTCCCATGCGTAAACGATTCCACTTTGGTTTTATAGACCTCCCCGGCAATGTTCTTTGTCTTGTTCTTTTTGGCAAAAATCACGGGAACATGGAAAAGCTGCGCCGTAATACAGGCAATGCCAATTCCAGACGCCTCGATGGTCAAAATTTTCGTTACACCGCAGGCGCCGTAAAGACGCCAAAACTCTTTTGCCAGTTCCCCGAAAAAGTCCACGTCCATCTGATGGTTTAAGAAACTATCCACCTTCAAAATGCCGCCTTCTTTGACAACGCCGTCCTTTTTAATCCGTTCTTCCAAAATTTGCATGGCTCCGTCTCTTTCTTTTGGTAAATATTCTTTTATTATACCTTGCGCGAAAAAAGGATGCAATCTTTATTTTCTAAAATACTTTGCCGGTTTTTTCATTTTTATACGATTACTAGAAGATCCCGAATCGGTCAAGCATTCCTGGCGATGCCAACTGCCACAAAAAAATCAAAATTCCAGGTTGTTTTCCGTCATCTTTTTCCCTCGTCTGCATATACTGATCTGTATGCTACATAGGGCAGGGAGGTTCTTTTGCCTCAATACCGTCTTTGTCCCCCAATAAATACGATGTTCCGACTCTCGAAAGGAGATGTGCAAATGAAGACCCGAAAAATGGAAACAGACGGAGAAAAGCCCGTCTCCCAAGATGTGGACGATTTGATTTTCGGCGCGGACAGCGAATGGTGCGCAAGCGAGCGCTGAAACAGACTTTCTCTTTACACAGCCCCGCGGATTCTGTATAATGCATATCATAGCAGATTTTTGATTTCTATTTCCGCTTAAAAGCCGGCGGCACAGGCACATCATGCGCCGGCCGCCCCGGGCTTTTGACGGAACCCACGGAACCAAACAGATCACATCAGACAGAAAGCGGGATTTCATGATCGAATTTGAAACGTATAAGCAGAAATTAAACAATATGCGTCCCTTCTTGGAAGATTTGGGGATGGCGCTGGATCTGGATGGCGCCCGCCGGGAAATTGAAGCATTGGAAAAAAAGACGACGGCAGATGGCTTTTGGAACGATCTTTCCGCCTCTCAAAAAGTGCTGCAGCGCTTGAAGCATCTCAAATCCAAATGTGCCTCCCATGCCGCTATGGCACGCCAGTGGGAGGATTTGCACGCTCTTTGCGAAGTGGCGCTGGAAGAAGAGGATGACAGCCTGCTCCCGGAACTCACCGAAGGATATGCTTCTCTTGAAGACACATTGGAAAAAGCAAGGCTGCAAACCCTTTTATCCGGGGAATACGACCCGAACAACGCCATTTTATCCTTTCATGCCGGCGCCGGAGGTACGGAGGCCCAGGATTGGGCGCAGATGCTCTTCCGCATGTACACCCGCTGGGCGGAGCGGCGAGGCTTTTCCTATAAGGTTCTGGATTATCTGGAAGGGGACGAAGCGGGGATGAAAAGCGCCGTTGTACTCATCGAAGGCGAAAACGCCTATGGGTATCTGCGCAGCGAGTCAGGCGTGCACCGTTTGGTGCGGATTTCCCCTTTTGACGCATCCGGCCGCCGGCATACCTCTTTTGCCGCTCTGGAAGTGATGCCCGAAATCGGCGATGATGTGGAAGTGAACATCCGCCCGGAGGATTTAAAGGTTGACACCTACCGCTCCGGTGGCGCTGGAGGGCAGCATGTGAACAAAACCGAGTCGGCCATCCGCATTACCCATCTTCCAACCGGCGTCGTGGTTGCCTGCCAGAACGAACGCAGCCAGCATCAGAACCGGGAAGTGGCCATGCGCATGCTGCGCTCCAGGCTCATCGAGATCAAAGAACGGGAACATTTTGATAAAATCGAAGATATCAAAGGGGTTCAGATGAAAATTGAATGGGGCAGTCAAATCCGCTCTTATGTATTTATGCCCTATACTTTAGTGAAAGATCACCGCACCGGATATGAGTCGGGCAATATCGGCGCGGTGATGGACGGCGATCTGGACGGGTTTATCAACGCCTATCTCAAAGCGGAAGCAACCGGAAACTGGGCGGAAAAATAATGGGCCGGCGCACATTGCCGGAAGGCCCGCGTCCCCAAGAAAAAACGCGCGCTATTTCCTGTTGCCGCACAACCGGCGGCATAGAAAACAGCGCGCGTTTTTTCTTGAGTTTTTATCCGCCCAAAATCTGGGCGGATTCCAAACGTTCATGTGAATCAGACCCTTTCTCATGAAAGATAAAAAAATGCAGGGAACTTTAGTCCCTGTTTTTTCTGGTTTGCACCCGGATCAATTTTTCTCTTTAATTATCTGCTGCTGATAGAATATGTTTCATCTTCGAAGATCATATCGTCCAGGTCGTCATAGAAAATCAATGTCATTCTGATCCGCCTCCTTTCCTTTTGCTTGAGTCTATTATACTGCATCTCAAAAAAAAATACATGACTTTTTTGTAAACATAAAATAGAATTATTTTCAGAAATGACGTCGATTTACAAGTAAATTTGCCAAGAAAGCGCATTGACCCACATGCGGCCTCCTCTCGTTCCTCTCCCGCTTGAAAGCAATCCGGAGGAACCCGATTGAAACGAAACCAGCTGTTTTCCCGTTCGGCAGCGCGGGGCGCTGATGCGGTCTGGTTTCTCCGCAGGAGAATAAAGCGCTTCGCAAAGATTTATAAGGAATTTGTATTGAGTTTAAATCAAAGAAATGGTATACTAAAACAGTTTGAGCAGTTCGAAAAATTTTTTCGATGGGGTAAATGAATGATGACTGTATCGCTTTTTGATTTTCTTGCCAAAATTGCTTCAAACCCCGCTCTTCTGATCACCGTCCTCCTGACGCTGGGGGTCATCTTCGTCAATGGGTGGACGGATGCGCCCAACGCCATCGCCACCTGTGTTTCCACCCGTTCCATGAGTCCCCATGCGGCAATTATTATGGCGGCCATTTTTAACTTCTTGGGCGTTCTGGTAATGACGGCGATCAGCACAACCGTTGCCGAAACCATTTACGGCATGGTGGATTTTCAAGGGGACGCGCACAGTGCCTTGATTGCGCTCTGCGCCGCATTATTCGCCATTGTGCTCTGGTCTGTAGCCGCCTGGTGGTTCGGGATTCCCACCAGCGAAAGCCATGCGCTGATCGCGGGCCTTTCAGGCGCCGCCATTGCGCTGCAGGGCGGCATTGGTGGCATCAACCCGGGGGAATGGATTAAGGTTATATACGGTCTGATTCTTTCTTCGGTGATCGGCTTTTTTATGGGTATCATTGTCGTAAAAGGCATAAAGGCGGCGTGTAAGAACATAAACCGTCGAAAAACCAATAATTTTTTCCGCAAGGCACAGATTGCCGGCGGAGCCGGCATGGCTTTTATGCATGGCGCTCAGGATGGGCAAAAATTTATGGGCGTGTTTATGCTGGGTATGTTTTTGGCGGAGGGAAAAGCGATCACGCAGGAATTTGTCATCCCAATCTGGCTGATCGTTTTATGTTCCGCCGTTATGGCGCTGGGAACCTCCATCGGCGGCTACCGGATCATCAAAGCGGTAGGAATGGACATGGTCAAGCTGGAGCAATACCAGGGATTTGCCGCCGACTTCGCTTCGATTCTCTGCCTGCTTGCCGCATCTTTTTTGGGATTTCCGATGAGCACCACACATACAAAAACCACCGCAATTATGGGCGTCGGTGCGGCAAAGCGCCTATCCTGTGTCAACTGGAATGTTGTAAGGGAGATGGTGACCGGCTGGTTGCTGACCTTTCCCGGATGCGGCCTTGTGGGGTTTTTAATGGCGTTTCTATTCTTGAAGATCTTCTGACCGCCCCGCCCACCGGCGGGCGCTTCGCGATCGATTCAAAAGGAGTGATTTTATGGCGCGTAAAAAAGATTTTGATTATTTTGGCGCATTCGTTGAAATGGCCGGATACTGCTGCCAAGCTGCAAACCTTTTAAACGAAACCATGAATAATTTTAAGGTGGACCAGCTGCAGGAAGATATTGAAAAAATGCATTTCATTGAACACAGCGGCGATCAAACCCGGCATGTGGTCATTGAAAATTTGGCCAAGGAATTTATCACGAACATTGAACGGGAAGACATTATGGCCATAACTGAACAGATCGACGATGTAACCGACACCATTGAGGACGTGCTGCTGCGCATGTATATGTGTAATGTCACAAGTCCCCGGGAATATGCCCTTAAAATGTCCGCCATCATTGTGAAATGCTGTGATTCCCTGAAAAAAGCCCTGGAGGAATTCCAAAACTTCAGAAAATCGGATCATCTGCACGATCTGATTGTGGAGATCAACCATTTGGAGGAAGAAGGAGACGAGCTGTTTACCCAAGCAACCAGAGACCTTTACCTCAACTGCAACGATGTGAAAGAAATTATGGCCTGGGACAATATCTATCACTATTTGGAAAAGTGCTGTGACAACTGTGAGGAAGTCGCCAACCTGATGGAAGACGTCAAAATGAAAAATTCATAAAATCACTTTTAAAGGGGCCGCCGCAAACGAAATTTTGCGGCGGCCCCTTTTCCTCGAAATCGGTCATTCTTTTAAATAACCCTTTTTCACCGAATCCTCAATGACAAATTCCACAAACGGCCAAAGCTCCGGCGCCCCCTGCCGCACCCTGCGCATCCGGCGCAGCACCTTTTCTTTGGTCACATTCCCAGTTTTCCAGGTATGCCCCTGGGTCATGTAGTTGTTGAGAAACGGCTGCATCCGGTCCATAGCCGCCGCATATTGGGCATCCGGCGTTTCTTCCCGGTCAAATTCTTCCCAAAGGGTCCTGATTGCGCTTTCCTGGTCCTCCGGGAGGATGGCAAACAGACGATCCGCCGCCAGCTCTTCCCGTTCCTGCTTGCTTTCATACCCTTCTTCGTCATAGGCAAAAGTGTCGCCCGCATAAACCTCAACCAAATCATGGACCAAAGCCATTTGAATGACCCGGTTCAGATCCACTTTGTCTTGATCCGCATATTCACATAAAATCATCGCCATGAGCGCAAAATGCCAGGAATGTTCCGCATCATTTTCACGTCTGGACCCATCCGCCAGGAGGGTCCGCCGCAAAACGTTCTTCATGTGATCCACTTCCACCAAAAACGCCAGCTGCCGGCTCAGACGTTCATTCATTTTGATATACCTCCACATCAATTGCGCGCGTCTTCCTTGGGGAAAAAAGTACGCCCTCTACTGCCCCGGCGCGCCCGTCCCGCCGATTGGCACGCCGCCGCCCAGCTGCAAAACATTCAGTTGGATCTTTGCCGTATGCTCCAGGGATTCCATCCGATAATAAGCCGTGAGCAAATCCCCTCCCAGGGTAAGCGCACCGTGATTGGACAGCAGCAGCGCATTGCAGCCTGGAAGCAACGGTTCGATGGCTCTTGGAATTTCCTCGGTTCCCGCTCTTCCGTAAGGGGCCACCGGAACGCCGCCGCCCAACGTTAAATGAAGCTCTTCCAAAATCGGGCGGTCAATGGGCCGCCTGGCACAGGCAAAAGCGGTTGCCGCCGGGGGATGGGCATGCACTACGCCGTTTACATCCGGCCGCTTCCGATAGCAAAACAGATGCATGCGCAGCTCGGAAGTAGGCTGGTAAACGGAGCGTCCCAACAGGTTTCCCGATCCATCCACCAGCAGCAGCATCCCCGGCTGGAGAAACCCCTTGCTCACTCCGGAGGGAGTCACTAAAAAACGGTCTCCCTCCAGCCTGATGCTTAAATTTCCGTCGTTTGCGGCGACCAAACCGCGCTGCCACATCCGCCTGCCCAGTGCGCACAACAGCTCCCGCTGTGCCGTATATTCCATGTTATCCTCCCCAAGCTGCGCCTATTTCGCGTCATTACAAACGCGTCATGATAAAGAAAAAGCTGTCCAAAATCAACTCCATCCTGCGCAAAATTCCGGACGCCGCCGTTTTTTCCACAAAATATAAGTTTTTTAGACAGCCTTATCTTTTTTCTCAGTTGCTGAGCACCCGCACCCGCAAAACGCCGCCGATATGCTCGATGCTGCTGACCAGCGCTTCGTTTACCCTGCTGTTTACATCCACCAAGGTGTACGCATAATTTCGCTTGGAATGGTTCCGCAGATTTTCCACGTTGATGTCCTGCGTGGAAAGCGCCGCCATAATGGATGCCAGCATATTGGGGACATTTCTGTGGATAATCCCCAGCCGGAACATCCCGGAACGTTCCATCTGTACGTTTGGCAGATTGACCGCGTTTTGAATGTTGCCGTTTTCCAGGTAATCCCGAAGCTGATCTGCCGCCATAACAGCGCAGTTTTCTTCACTTTCCGGGCTGGACGCACCCAGATGTGGAATTGCCACCACGTTTTTTACCAAAGCAATCTTGTTATTGGGAAAATCCGTAATATAGCTTGCTACCTTTCCGGATTCCAGCGCGGGAATAATATCATCGTCAACCACAAGCTCGCTTCTTGCCAGGTTGAGAAGCCGCACGCCTTCTTTCATGGCTTCGATGGCATCGGCGTTAATCATTCCGCGCGTATCGTCGGTCAACGGCATATGAAGGGTGATATAATCGCATTCCCGGAACATCGCCTGCAAATCCATGGCGCGGTGAACCGACCGAGACAGCTGCAGCGCTGATTCCACCGAGAGATAAGGGTCATATCCATAAACGGTCATTCCTAATTTGGTAGCAATATTCGCCACTTTAATGCCAACTGCCCCCAACCCCAGAACACCCAGCGTCTTTCCGTCAATTTCCGGGCCGATAAACGCTTTCTTGCCTTTTTCCACGGCTGTGACCACATCCGCTCCCGCCTGGGCTTGCTCCCGCACCCACTCGGCGCCTCCCACGATGTTCCGGGAGGCCAAAAGCAGCGCGCAGACGGCCAACTCTTTTACCGCGTTTGAATTGGCGCCCGGCGTGTTGAATACCACAATGCCACATTCCGAACAGCGGTCCACCGGGATATTGTTGACCCCAACGCCCGCCCGGGCAATGGCCCTTAGCGCAGGCGGGAACACATAGCTTTTCATGTCCGCCGAGCGCACCAAAACGCCATCCGGATTTTCCATGTGATCACCCACCGTAAATTGTTTGCCGTCCAGTATGGCAAGCCCGGAAGGGCTGATTCTATTCAGCGTTTGAATATGAAACATGTTTAAGTTTCCTCCCACTTATCCTGTAATAACAAAAATGGAATACCGCGGCGCAGCCATGGGCTTTTACCCATTTTTGCGCTCAAATTCCCGCATGAATCCCACCAGTTTTTCAACGCCTTCCACCGGCATGGCGTTATAAATGGAGGCCCGCATGCCTCCCGCGGACCGATGCCCTTTCAGGTTGACAAATCCCGCCACAGCCGCTTCTTTGGCAAACCGCTCATCCAGAGCGGCGTCGCCGGTTCTGAAAGTCACATTCATCTTGGACCTGGCTCCCGGCTCTGCCAGCACATGGAACATCCGGCTTTCCTCCAGGCAGTGATAGAGCATCCCAGCCTTTTTTTCATTGCGTTTCTGCATCTCGGGCAGGCCGCCGATGGACTCCAGCCACTGAAGCACCAGGCCCAAAATATAAATGTTATAGCAAGGCGGCGTATTATGCATGGAATTTCCTTGAATCATGGCCGCATAATCCAGCATAACCGGCGTATAAGGAAATGCTCCACCCGCCAGATCCTCTCGGATGATGACCACCGTCAGGCCCGCAGGTGCCATATTTTTCTGAGCGCCTGCATAAATAATTCCATATTTGGACACATCCACCGGCTTGGATAAAATATTGGAGGACATATCGCATACAATTGGAATACCTCCCGTCTCCGGAACGTAATCCCACTCCGTTCCATAAATGGTGTTGTTGGCGCAGTAATGAAAATAAGACGAGCCGGGATCAATGTTTAATGCCTCCTGCCTGGGAATATAGGTGTGATTTTTATCCGCAGTGGAGGCCGCGACAACCACTGTCCCATATTTTTTTGCTTCCTGAGCGGCTTTGTTGGAAAAGTTGCCCGTGATCGCATAGCTGGCTTTTCCCGTTCTCCCCATCAGATTCATGGGAACCATGGCAAACTGCAGCGTGGCACCCCCCTGCAAAAACAGAATCTTATACTGGTCCGGCACATTCAGCACCCTGCGCAATGCGCTTTGTGCACTGGAAAAGATCTCGGTATAGACACCGCTGCGGTGGCTCATCTCCATAACGGACATTCCGGATCCCCGGTAATTTTCAATTTCAGCTCCCGCTGTTTGAAGCACCTCCAAAGGAAGCATGGACGGCCCGGCCGAAAAGTTAAAAATGCGTGCGGTTCCCATAAAGCCTAACCCCTTTTCTCTGAACAATAAACGCATCCTTCCAACTGTTATCGGGAAACATCCATCCTGCCCGCCGTATACAAAAAGGATCCGTTTTGTTCCACTGAAATTTAAATATAAAAACTACCCGAATGCGGTTCGGGCGGCAAAAGCCAAAGAACGTCCGCTTGCCTGCGGCAGCGAATAAAATTTTTCAAAAAATAATTGCAATTTTACCTTAATGCTGTAATATTATAGCGGAAATTTGTAATGGATGTCAATGTTGAAGGATACAAAAAGGGTTTCGCTTCAAGGCTTTTCATTGTGAAAGTTTCATTTCCTTCAAATTTTCCAAAAAATTTTTCAAAAAGAATGGAATTTAACCTTAACTTTTTATGCATTCTGTGTTACAATAACCAAGCTGAAAGCCTTTCTACATAAAAACTTTGGGAAATGAAATGAAAATCAGAAACGGAACCGTGACGTCCCAGGGCCTAGCTTCTGCCGCGGGCGCGGTTCCTATCAAAGGCGGGAGAGTTGAGGTGCCGCTGCTTTTTTCGTATCTTCCAATCGGAAAAAGTAAGGATCCCGACTGTTTTGCGCTGTGTTTTTTGTTGAACCGGCTTTCGCTCTGATGTTAAAAAAGAACCGCTTTTTTAACATAATTACTTTTTGCGAGCGTCGGACGGCTGCATCATACCTGTAAACCGTCTCGGCCTCATATAAACTGGAAAAGGGGAAGATGACAAGCCCAATTCCATAATTTTGCGTCATGCGCGGCAACACCACAAACACCACAAAAAAACCGCAT
>JAQVYO010000149.1 GCA_028708585.1 Oscillospiraceae bacterium | reverse complement strand
CGTAAATGCAACCAGCACCGCATCTTCATATTCCCTTTCGCTGTTTCTGCGAATACGCCCGCTCAACTGAATGTAGCTCTGCAGGGAACGCAACTCGCAACAGCCGTAGCGGAATGAAAAATCCATACCGCCTTCTCCGCAGCTTGTGGCCACCAGCGTCCAATCTTTAGAAAATTCCGGGGAACATAGCCTTCGCTTGATCTCGGCAATCGTGCGTTCCCTATCCTCCGGCGTAAGAGCAGAAGAAAGATGCAATACGTCGTATCCCTGTTGATGCAGAAATTTGGCAAAAGATGCGGCGGATTGGACGGTGTCCAGCACGACAATTTTAGAGCCGTGATAATTATTCAGGTGTGCCGCAAGCTCCGCCGCTCCGTAAAAATGCGGAATATTGCCGCTCCATGCATTCAGGTCAACCCTTGATTGTTCGAAGGCGTTCAGGCTCTCCGAAACCTCGAGAGGCAGCAGGGGTGCGGCGCACAGCCGGTCCTGCTTTTGAAAGGCAGGACTCTCCCAGAATTTTACCGTTGTGGCGGAACACATGCAAATGCGGCATCTCCATTGAGATGCGAGTTCAGTCATCCATTTCCATGCGGGCAGCATCAGACCGACAGGCAAAGCGGCGTGGTACTCATCAAAAATGATGCCGCTGCCCGGAAGCTGGTGCAACTTGCGCAGCTTTGCCGGCAGGTTACCCGCCAGCGTTTCAAAAAACTGAACCGCAGTGGTGACGATAATGGGCGCTGTCCAGGTCGTTGCCAGACGCCGATACTCGGGGTCCTCAAAATCCGCTTGATGATGGTGCTCGGCCACAACTTCTTCAGGATCCTCACCGTCCAGTACAACAGCTTTCCTGAGCACCTCCACCGTCTGGGAGATGATATTGGTGTATGGCAGCACCACGAAAATATGCCGCAGATGATGTGCCTGCGCAGTCTTTAGCATATGCGCCATGACTGCCGTGGTTTTTCCCGTGCCCACAGGGCTGTCGCAATATTCCATCACGGCGTCTGTGGCGGCGCCTTTACAGATTTGATAGAGAAGGGTGCGCAGATGGTTACGTTCACTATCTTGTTCTGTGCGGTCCTGCAGGTTCTGAACATACCTGTCCAGCCTTAGCCTCCGTTCTTCCCACCGCGGTTCCGCACCTATCAACAGTTCACCGGCAGTATCCGAATGGTCAGCGTCTACCAGACAACTCAGCAGAATGCGGTATTCCAGTGCTGAAAGCTTCACCGCTTTTCTATCGGTGGGTTCCGGAAGCTCGCCAATCTCTTTAACGTGGATCCGTAGATAATTGCAGAGGGTTTTGTCAGTGTCGGACATGGCCGCCAAAAAACGGAAAGGCGTATCTGCGACTTTATGCGCATACATATCCGGCAGTCCCGGGCGGTGATGCGAGTATACCAGAGTGGCCTCCGGGCATTCCGGCTTGTCCCCCAGCAGATATTTTACGCCTGCGTCCCGATGCTCAATTGGAAGCCTTTTTGCTTGTTTCCTTCCGTAAAGAACGTCCTGATTTTCCCCTGCCAGCTTTCCCACATCATGAAACGCCGCCGCCGAATTGAGAATACCCCTATAAAGCTCAGTCTTTTCTTTGGCGATATATGGAGCCATTGCCTCCAGATTTCCCTTTCCTTTTTAATTTCCCCGCATATATGGTTGCGGTAGGATTGCGCCGGGCTGCCGCCTCTGGCGCTGTGTGCGATCGGAATCATAGGGTTTCCATTAGGGCCCCAACGGAGGCGGTTTTTCCTGCCAGCTTTTCATTGAGCTGTGCGATACTTTGTTGAAACGCCGCTTCATCATAATCTTTCCAGGATGTAGCCGGGCCGGTTCCGCCCGCTATTCGAGCGGGGGTAAGCGCCTCGATGATGCGAAAATCGTTATAAGTACCACGGGCACGGTTATGCTCCACATAGAATGCGTATCGGATGTCCACCTGCGGACGAACATAAGAGGCTGTCTCTTTGTACGCATGAGGAATCAGCCGCAGGAGCAGTTCAATGTCTTTTTTCGTGCAGCAAGTTTTCTGTGCTGCTGTTGCATTGATGAAAAACGGCATGGCATACAGGCCATACGACACGATACGGAAAGCCAAAGGCGCCATGCCCTTGCTCTTGTCGTCCTCAACGGGAAGTACCTTGGTCGTTGTCATGCGTTCAATTTTGATTGGATCAAGGGATACGCCCAGGCCGAACTGCACAACGCCGGAGGTAATGAAGGAACCCTTCTCCTCCGTTTCCTCTTCAAGAAACGTCGTACCGAATACCCGCACATCCCAGTATTTTGCCAGCAACTCTTCAGAAGAGAGATTGCGGATATCGGAACGCTTTGTTGTTTTGCTTTCCATAATATCAAAGCCTTCTTCCGGCAAATTCAGCTCTTCCGCCAATTCCTTCCACAGCGGTGAATCCTTGGCTTCCAGCAGATCGCGCAACTTCCTCTTAAAAGAGACTGGAGAAATCTCTCCCCGTCCGTCTTGCCTGGTTCGGGGATCGCTTTCGCGGTCGGGATCCCCATTGGGGTTGGAATTGGTCACATCAATTAAAAGCAGGCCTGTCCCTCTGTTGATGATTTCACTCATTGCTATTCTCCTCCTTCATATTCGGTTTGTTTACAGAGTCCTTCTCTTTCTTTTCGTACGGGATAGCGGCCAGATATCCCAAAAGCACCTGAGCCTGCTGAGCGGGGCTGAACTGTTCCGGAAGTTTACTTTCCGTAGTCGCAATTTTCAAGCTGACTTCTTCAAAACGGGCGAGGATCCATTTTGCCAGTCCGGCATTTTCACCGGTGGCGCTCTCTGCCCATGCAAGATAGATCCTCATACGGTCACGCAGGCGGTTGAGTCCCTCCACGGGATTCTCAGAAGCAATTGACAGCATTTCATTTCCCATTAACTGGGTGGGAATAGAAGGTTTCTTTTTATCGCTGCTTCTCACCTGAACGCAGTATTCCTTATGCAGCATGTCTGCCAGTTTCAGGAACTGCCCTATATTAAAAGGCACATCTAACATATAATTCCCCTTTCTGATACCTGCCAAATAAAGCAAAATAGAAAGCAATGACGCAAACATGGCGGCCTGCCTTGCCTGTGTTCGGGATTGCTTTGTGGGCGGCAGTGCATAATCTACAATCAGTTGATATGCCATATCGCCCAGCAGCCAACGACTCTTTTGTACGGTCAGTTGGAAAAAACGCTCCAACAGTTCCGAACGATCCGTCTGCAAACCCGGCGTATAGAGACTATATATCTCGTGAAGCGAGGCGTCGCTTTGCTTCATTGGCTTCCCGGATCCCGAGCGGGTATAGTTAATTTTAAACAGTTGGCAGATCTCGCTGGGGCCGGGGCAAATCGGCGTTACAATAATATTCTCTTTTTTATCCCGTACTCGTATCTCTATAGGTGGGGTATTTCGGGATGCAGCATCCCATGTAAGCAGATTTTCGCGAAGCCGCTCTGCCGCAAAAGAGGTTTCATACACAACTTGCTTTCGCCCCGGATCCAGCGTTTCCAAGAGGATTAGATTGACTTTCGCGTTTGGATTTCTGCGCAGGACGTCCTCAAGGTTCCCAAGCACCTGCTTACACAACGCTTCATAAACGGCCTCTGCCGTTTCCCGATATTCTTCCGGATCATCAAAATCGGATGGGTCGCCAAGGATTTTGGCCAGATACGCATTGTTTTGCGGGTCATCCGGCAGATAAGCCAGCAACAGGTTTGGTTTTTCGCGGTTACTATCACTCATGGCGCGCCATGACCTGTCTTTTCTGGAATCAGCCGTCAGAAATGCAAGGGCGTCGCTGATGGCACGGGTTTCATTTGTTCCGGCCTGAAAAGCCTCCGTGCCGGTCATGGTATAGCGGGTAAGGCATGGCGTATCGGATTTTTTGGAATACAGGTAAGTAAGGCCCAGCAGAGGGGTGTTGGGATTTGGATACTTATTTCCGATTCCCGCAGTTTTAGTGCCTGAAAAGGGTGAAATGACAGTAGCCGCTTGATGCTCGGAACCCTCT